>DAOUWQ010000299.1 GCA_030667035.1 Candidatus Heimdallarchaeota archaeon
AAGTAAAGAGTCCTTTAAAGTAACCCAAGTTTTTTTTGCTCCTATTATTTAATTACAATACTATATTGACAAAAACTAATTAAAACCTTTGTAAATAGGCAGATAAGAAAAATGAGCAAAAGTAAAATAAAGCTCAATCATCTAAAGATTAAATTAATATATTAACAACTCAAATATGTGATTTCTAAAAGGTAAAATCGATGGCTCACTCAATACAACAAATTTTACGATTGTCAGAACAAGAACTAACTTCTCTTATGAAAGAGGCTCGAGAGAGTAGCTGGCACACTTTCGGTAAAGTTTTGAAAGCTCATTATCCAGGAGAGAAATTTCCATCAATAAGTGTTACTGGTAATTATTGTGCTCAAAATTGCCTTTATTGTAACAAGCACTATCTTAAAGGTATGAAAGCGATTACTCAACCAAAAAATTTAGTAGATTTTGCGAGCAAATTAGTGAGTAAAGGTGGTACTGGTATGCTAATTAGTGGTGTGTATGACGAAAAAAGCCAAGTGCCTCTGGATGATTTTCTAGATTCTATCGCAGAAATAAAAAAAGAGACTAGTTTACAGATAAATGTTCATGCAGGATTAGTAGAAAAAGAGCAAGCAGAAAAACTGTATGAAATTGGCGTAGATGTTGTTTCTTTTGATTTAATTACTGATACTGATGTAATAAGTGAAATTCTGATGAATGGAAAAAAAGGGAGCGATTATATTCGGTCCTATAAATTCCTAGTAGATGCTGGACTAAAAGTTGTACCACATATATGTTTAGGATTATATTATGGTTCAGAGAAGGGTAATTTTGAAGCGCTAAAAACTGCATTAGAGTTCGATCCAGAAACAATCGTTTTTCTAGGACTGATTCCTACAAAAGGAACAGGATTGGAAAATGCCTCTATTGTAAAACCTGAAATCTTAGCCAAAGCAATGATTTATGTGCGTATGAATAATCCAGCCATTGAGCAATCTTTAGGATGTATGCGAGTTCGTATCCCACAATATGAAGAAATAGCTATTCAATCTGGAATAAATAGAATCGCAATACCAAAAACTAAAACACTGCAATATGCGAAAAACAATTTCGATTTAGAGATAAAAAGAATTAATTCCTGTTGTGCTCTTTAGCAACAGGTTTAATATGAAGAATAATTTATTCTAAGCTTTCAATGGACTTTACAACTTGTTTGAGCTTGTTGTCTTTTTCGACAACCATTCGCTCTAAAGCTTCTATACGAGCTTTCAATTGCTTTCTAGTTAGGATATTTTCGCCATTTTTTTCTTTCAAATTAACAAGTTGATCCTTTGCTTTAGAAAGCACTCCACGTAATTTCTCTATTTGTTCTTGACGATTATATAACTCAGTTGTCATTTCACTTATTTGCAGTTGAAAATTCTTACTAATACCTGTTTGAACATTCATTGACTCGATTTCTTGTGATTTACATTGATCACGCAAATCTTCAACTAATTTCTCTAAAACAGCGATGCGCCTATCACGAGTCGTAAGTTCACCTTGAATGTTTGTTTGAGAAACTTTTGTATCATCTAAATTCGTTCGAACAGATTCAGCCATCATTTTATAATTTGCAAATTCTTTATCTTTTTCCTCTAATTGTTCTTTGAAACTCTCAGCTACATCCATTTTTACTTTTTCAATCTCTGCGCTTTTCTCCAACAGAATACTTTGCATTTTCGTTTCAAAATCCTCTTTCATAACTTCATTACTATCACTTGAATCTACAGGGCTCATTCCTTTTTCAGTGAAAAATTTTCGCCATTCAGCAGCCGCAGATAACATATAATCTCTAGAAAGTGGATGAATAAGACTCCAGTTTTCTCGAATGATTTGACCAAGAACGCGATGTTCATCAGATACAAGAGATTCATCGTAGAGTGGTTTCTCTTCGATATTATTTATAGGATTATAATCTGGATATTCAGACCAGAGAGTGGTATCTTTCTTTTTAGGAGATTGCCGTCTAAACAATTTTTACTACACCAAACTGCAAATGAATTATTCTAATATAGTAGACTTATAACTGTCTAATAAATCTAACAAAAGATGATATATAATTTTAATGTTTGCCTAAGACAGAAGATTAAGTAAATATCATATAGTATATACATATTAGCAAATACTTAATTGGTATAAATAGAATCTTTATTAACTTAAAAAACATTATTTTGCAAACTAGATAAAAGAAGGAGCCCGGAAGAAAATTGTCAGATATTAAACGTGAATTTGTGTTCAAAGTTGTTCTAATGGGTGAAGGTTCAGTAGGAAAAACAAGCATCCGATCCCAATTTATGGGTGTTGGATTTAAGAGCGAATACATTAAAACCATTGGCGCGGATTTCGCATCAAAAGCAATAATTCTCGGTGATAATAAAGTTCACTTCCAAATATGGGATCTTGCAGGCCAAGCAATGTACAAACATGTTCGCTCATCATTCTATAGTGGATGCAAATGTGGATTTCTCGTCTGTGACCTCACTTCACCGGAAACACTGGAAAAGCTTGACCAATGGGTAGAAGAGGCAGTTGAGCATTCAGGGGGCTTTCTGAAGATCTTTATTATCTTGGGGAACAAACATGATCTTGTTGATCAAATAAAAGTGAAACAAGAAGATATTGATAAACTCCTTGAAAAGATTAAGAAAATGAAAGGTATAGATTCTGCTTATCTGCAAACATCAGCATTGACAGGGGAAAATATTGGTGAAGCTTTCAATATAATGGGAAAAATGTTTCTGGAAAAAGAGGGTTTCCCTCGGAACGGGGCTAGGACTGAAGGCGAAGAATTAAGTGAAAATTCTCCTCCATTCTCAGTAAAACCCTTGCCTATGCCCCCAAAAATTGAAACCGATGAGCCAAAAAAAGAACATATGGATCAGCTCTTTTCAACTCTAACTATGCTAAATGAGAAAATCACCAGCTTATCAGAGATTATGACTGCATTAGAGGAAAGAATGCTAGTTGTTGAAACAAAACGATTTCAGATAGATAATACAAATCAGGAAATCAATTCTTTAAAAGAGAAAATTGAATCAATTGATAAAGAAATGTTGACGGTAGTAGATTCCACAGAAGCATATAGTCAACCCAAAGATGATGCTTCAATAGACTTAGATTTAATGGTTCCTCTTCCTCCTATGGAGGATTTTGATTCTCAAAAAGACTCAAATGAGGATGTTAGCTATGAAGTTATTGACCGTTCAAAGCTTGATACTATGCATGTTATTGAAAAAAACAATAACGAAGAAAGCATAACTGAAATTTTAAGTGAAACTGAACCAGAGCTAGAACCAGTAGAGGAAGAACAAAAACCTGAAGAAGTAAAATCAGAATCAAAAAAGAAGAAGCGGAAAGGACATTGTCCAAAATGTGGAAGCAAATTATCATTTATCAAGCAATATAACCGATGGTACTGCTATCGGTGTAAAGTATATGTTTGAGTTCCCTTTCTTTTTTTCTTTCATTTTTTGAAATCAAACACCAGTTCTACAATTAATAAATGGGAAAAGATTTAATTGAATCTTTATTTACAGTAAAGTGTTTGCCATGAATAAAGTCAAAGTTTCTATCGTAAAAGTAGAAAATGGTGATGTACAGAGCGCAGTTAAAAGAGCCATTGAATTGCTAGGGGGATTAGAACAATTCGTTGGACATACAGAAGATGTTTTACTCAAACCAAATTTGC
>DAOUWQ010000161.1 GCA_030667035.1 Candidatus Heimdallarchaeota archaeon
CAACTAAAACACACACACCCCAACAACAAAAAAACAACCAATCCCATTTTTTGGAAAAAAATCATACTCCAACATAATTTTACACAATTTTTAATTATTTTTAATCATTTTTTTAACAATTAATAGTGAGCAAAAGAAAAATAAATACCTTATCTGTCTATATCAAGAAACGTTTCCTGATCGGTTGTAAAAATGACTCAAGTACCTCGTATTAACAGACATGAATGCTGCGGCTGTGGCCTCTGTACTTTAACTCTTCCAGAGGTTTTCCGGTTAATCCCTGAAGGCATCTCTGAAGTTTTTGCACCAACTAATGCAAAACACAAAGAGATTCAGAAAGTAATTGATAACTGTCCAGTTAATTGTGTTCATTGGTTTAATGTTACCAACTAATAACGCAATTTTTTAAAAGAGAAAAAGAAGAAAAATGTCAAAAGACAAGATTCTACCCGGTTCGTAAAATGATATGGTAACCAAACTTTGTTTTTACTAAATCCGACATTTGACCTACTTCTAAAGCAAAAGCAGCTTTTTCGAATTCTTTAACCATTTGACCGCGACCAAAGGAACCGAGACTACCACCTTTTTTTGCAGAAGAACAAGTAGATTTGCTTTTAGCTAGTTTCTTGAAAAGATCTGCTTTTCTTCCTGCTGGAACTGATTTTAGCTGATTGAGTGTTTCTTGTGCTTGACCTTGCTTTGGAATTAATATATGTGATGCTTTTATTTTACTCATATTATTCACCTTGTTTTATCTTATTACTGAGAATGTTTCCCAGTTAAAAAATTTAGTCTAATTTTTGACACTTAATAATATGAAAAAAATCACTAATTCTAAATATATGAACAATTCTAAACTCACTTATTAGAGCTAAAAAAAATATTTGGATATTTGTAGTCTCGAGATGAAGAAAATGTTACCAGAACATATTGATATTGCCCATGGTGCCGGCGGAACAAAAATGGATGAGCTTCTAGAACTAATTATGAAAAACATCTCATTAAGAAAAGTTGGAGATGGAATAGGTCTTGATGAAAAGGATGATGGAGCAACAATTCGAATAGGAGACAAACGAATAGTTACATCCATCGATGGTCATACTGTTCATCCAATATTTTTCCCTGGTGGCGACCTTGGTCAGCTTGCAATAACGGGAACTGTAAATGATATTTGTGTTATGGGTGTAAAACCCATCGCTATACTTTCAAGTTTAATTATTGAGGAAGGATTTGCAATTAAGGATTTACAGAAAATCGTTGACTCTATGGCTGAAACTGCAAAACAAACCAATGTTGCAATTATCGCTGGAGATACGAAAGTAATGCCAAAAGGAACTTTGGATCAAATAGTGGTAATTACTTCGGGTATTGGTATTATAGAAAATGACGATTTAGATATTAGAGATTCAAATTTGAAACCGGGTGATAAAATAATCGTTTCTGGTACTGTTGGGGATCATGGAATTGCTCTGATGGCAGGCAGAGAAGGAATTTCATTTGAAACCGAATTGGTTTCTGATGTAGCATCCGTTCAAGATATTGTAGAAGCTGCGTTGCAAATCGGTGGAGTGGTTTCTATGAAAGATCCAACCCGAGGTGGATTGGCTTCTGCATTAAATGAATTAGCACAAAAGTCAAAGATAAGCATCTGGGTAGAAGATGAAAAAATACCCATCAAACCTGCTGTAAATGCTGCAAGTGAAATGCTTGGATTAGAGCCTCTAGGTGTTACCTGTGAAGGAAGAGTAATCATCGGAGTCAAAGCAGAAAAAGCCGATGAGATTTTAGCAGCAATAAAGAAAGTACCACATGGAGAAGCTGCAGCAATAATTGGTGAAGTACGAGAAGAACGACCTGGCTATGTAATTTCGAAAACACTTGTGGGTGGCCATAGAATAATTGAGAAACCGATTGGAGAACAGATACCACGTGTGTGTTAATGAGAAGTTTATTAGGTAGGAATACAGATAACTATGTGAAGAACATAAAAACTCTTTTTAAGAGCTAAATTATTGTTCACACAGATTATGAGATTTTTAACATTCTCAGATGTTATAAAAACTAATCAATCGGAGGATTTGCCAATTTGAAAGTCAAAGATGTAATGAATACTGATCCAGTATGTGCTAAAGTTCCTGGTTCGAGAGATGACTTATTCGAATTAATTAGGGAACACGATTTAACCAGTTTTCCTGTCTTAAAAGAAGGAACAAAACAAGTTGTTGGTATAATTACCGAAACTGATATTGTAAGTAAACCATCAGAAACACAATTAGCACTTCTTATGACGAAGAATCCAATGACAATTTCTCCAAAAGCAACAATACCAGATGTAATCAAAATTATGACTGAAAATAATTTCAGACAAATGCCAGTTGTAAATTCCAAGGGTTTTATTGGAATGATTACTATTGGAGATATTATTTCCAAAGTAATTGCTATAACATCTTCCGAAAAAACAATTGAAGAATACATGTCTAATACTGCATTAAGTATCTGGCAAGAAACTCCATTAGCTGTTGCCAAAAAAACGATGAGCTATGCTGGAGCAGAATCAGCACTAGTTTTCGATGATAATGCAGCAATGGCTGGTATAATCACTGTAGTTGATTTTGTTAAATTCTTTGAAGCTATAAGCAGTGAAAAAAGAAGTGATAATACTGCTGGTGAAGGAAAAGAAGGAAGTTGGGATGCTGTTTCAACTACTATTATCCACACTAAGGATTTGACCTTACCAAAAGTACCACTTAAAGAAATCATGACCAAAGAAGTTGTATCCACCTTTAGTAAAGCTACTCTCAGTGATGTAGCAAAGAAGATGAGACGAATGGGCCTATATCAAATGCCTGTAGTCAATTCAAAAGGAGATATCATTGGTATGATTCGTGATTTTGATTTATTGAAAGCTTATGCCGGAAAGGATGATTAAGAGTACATTCATCCCCTTTTTCCTTGCATTTTGCTTCATTTTCTCCCAATATCATCTAAACTAACAGAAAAAGATATATTTTCATAAGATGGTTGAAAGACAATCACATATAACACATCGACTACTTAGGTGATTCTACAATGTCAAAATCCAAAGCATCCGAGCCCAGTGTTGTATTCATTGGCTCTAAATCCGTTATGTCCTACGTTCTAGCTTGTATCACACAACTGAATGAAGGTAACAATGATCTAATTTTGAAAGCAAGAGGGCGAGCTATTAGTCGTGCTGTTGATACTGCCGAAATTATTCGCAATCGATTTGTAACAGATGCTCAAATAAAGAATATCGTAATTAGCACTGAGAAAATTGAACGTAGCGAAGGTGGAACAGCTAATGTCTCAGCAATTGAGATCACTATTAGCAAAAAGAAATAAACTTTTTCCCCAAATTGCACGGTTGACTAAACAGCAATCGACCGTGATTAATCCTTTTTCTTTCCTTTCTCTATTTTACTAAATCATCTATTCTGCCAAATAGTAATGGAACAACTAATTCATTTCTACTTAAAGACCCATGAGTTGCGTTCAAACCCAAATGGAATATCGGATCATAATTACCTGAATGGCCAAAGAATATTGCTGCATTTTTACCCAACACTACCTGAACATCACCGATGCGGTCTATTACTTTTGAAGAATTTGCGCCTTTGCCCATAAAGTTGGGATACTGATCAGGAGTAAGTATAACACCACTATCACCAATTTTCTCCTTAAACCATTGAACAACCTCTTCGTGTTTTCCAGTTCGAGAAAACAAATGAGTTACTCGTCCACTCTTTCCTCTAGCTTCCAGTATATTTTTCAAATATTCCTCTTCTTCAATAGTGACCACTATTTTCTTATCCGAGGTTAAAATTTCTTGACCATGATCTGCTGTAATGAAAATGACCGTTTCTGAAGCAATTTTTGAATCTAATCTTTTCAGGAATTTAAATAATAGTTCTTCAATGCTTCTAATTTCATCTTCTAATGCTTGACTTTCAGGGGTATATCTATGAGAAATGCTATCAATTGAACCAATATAGATTTTTAGAAGTAGTGGATGATCTGTCGGTGTTTCCAAAATCCTTTGAGCTGCAGCAAAACAATCAACGTGACTGGAGTAACCAATAGAGTGAGGGTGTTCGTGCAATAAATGTGATAAACCAGAATTTGCAATGTGATCTTCTATCAAGTCTATACTAATAATTGGGTTATCTTCATTTAGAAGGAAATCTTCCCAAAGAAAACTTTTAACCTTCACACCAGCTGTAGTGAGATCACCAAAACGAGTATCTTTTGTTCTTAATGTTAAAGTATCAACAATATTGCCAATCTCATTAAAGCGTATTTTTTGACCTACAATACCATGTTTAATTGGCATCGAACCTTGATGAATTGTAACCATACAAGCGCTAGTGATCGTTGGAAAAACAGAAGAAATAGCAACACCATTTCTTTTAAAACAATCCTTAAGTAATAAGGAATAACGCATAAAGTGCTCAAAACCCAAAGCATCTAAAACAAGAACAATAGCCTTAGAAATTTTCGATTTCTTAATAATTTTCCAGCCTTCTTTTTGTTCCAAATATGTATTCAGAATTTTACTTTTTGCAAAATCCATTCCCAATATGGACAAAGCGGTGGGGACGACTTTGGAAATGTTCAAATCTAAATCAGGATAATAGAGATCATCTCTATCGGGCAATGGTTTCAAAGGGAAAGCTGTTTCATCCAACTATTACACTCTCTTTTTCTATCAGTTTTTTTACACCTAGTAGATAGACTAGTTCTAGCACTACTATAATTTAAAATCTATTAATACTTGTGGAGAATTTTGTAAAAAAGGTTTAATACAGAGCAAATAACAGTATATTCGTAATGTTTCAAAAAATCTTAACAGAAATTTCAAAAGAATTTTCAGGACAAAATGCTAAAGAGCTTATTGGTGGAATAGCCAATTTTCATCGCATACAGTCCTCACCTGGTTATCGAGATGCAGCTGAATTTTGCCATGGAAAACTGGAAGAATATATAATTCCATTTGTTAAAATTCATAAATATCCTGCAAAAGGTAATAACAAATATTGGGGATGTCCGGTTCCAAAAGAATGGAGTATAAAGTCAGCTTCGCTTGAGATTGTAGAACCAACAAATAAAGCAA
>DAOUWQ010000110.1 GCA_030667035.1 Candidatus Heimdallarchaeota archaeon
AAAGAATCAAAATGTATGTTTTAAATTTTCTAAACATTTTACTTCCCTCTATAATATATAGTATAAAGTCTGTGATTTTCTAATAAAAGACTATCGAAATGGGATTTGGAAATTAATAGAATTCTTTTGAATTTAGTTAATTATTCACAAAAAATTAAAAGGAGAGAGATATTAGAGAACATAATTTGACAATATGAGGGATTAGCAATTTCAAATGAAGATGAAACCACTATTTACACTGCAAGTGCAAGACGAGCTTTTATAGTTAAAAATCCTGGTTCAGAAGAGAAACTGTTAGCTGGAAATGAAATTATGATTGGGTGGTCCAAAGCTGAGGGGTTATTAGATGAGAAATTGTCTCGAGAAGATTTTCGAGAAATCATTCACAAAGAGTATTTTCCTCGGGAAGAGAATAAGCGTCGCTCAGGACAAGTTGCTGGTGATCTCTGGCGATTTATTCGAGAAATAGCCCTAAATCATTATGTCCTCATACCAACAGAAGGGGGATTCTATATTGGACGGATAACTGGCCCAGCATCATATGATGAAATGAAAATCTTTAATGATACTGCATATCGTAGAAAAGTGGAATGGTTAAATGATAAGAAGCCTGTTCCTCAAGAAATGACCACTGAAGAGCTTCAAAAGAAAATGAAATCAATTCTATCAGTTATTGATGCAACTGTTCTTTATGACGAAATTGAATTCACCTTAAGGCATCTGTAAATATTACTTAGCTAATGTATCCAATAATACTTGATTATTGGACCATTATCTTTATTCTGTTTTTTTAGTTAATTTCTCAAAAAACGTCGGAGCATTTTTGGGTGCTTTTCCGTGTTTTACTTTATGATAATACGCATAGGTTAGTGGTTCTCCTTCTCGAGTAATTTTTCCTCCAACAACTTTAGCGATAAAGAGAGTATGGGTTCCACAATCAACTGAATCTTTTACTACGCCTTCGAGATACCCCAAAGAATGATCATGAACAATAGGTGCCCCAGTTAAGAAAGTATCAATATTCAATGGTTCTTCGAATTTATCAAAATCCTTACCTGATCGAAAACCAAAACGACCAATAAATTTCATTGGGGTTTCTTTACAGAGAACAGAGGCAGTAAAGACTTTGCTTTTCATTATGAAATCATGGGTGTAATTTTCTTTTGAAATACTTACTGCAATCATTTGTGGTTCAGATGTTATTTGAAATATTGTATTCACTATCAAGCCATTGTACTTGTCTCCCTTTTTAGAACAGAGGAGAAAGAGGCCATAACTGATTAAACGTATGCTTTCGTAGAGTTCTTCGACCATGATATTTCATCCATAATAATGAATTTTATCTTTACCTTAAGAATAATCTAAATTAGACCATTAAAAAAATATCGCATTGTAATGTTCTCTTGCTTACATCTCTTGTTTCATTCAATTAGAGTCAAGAAAAAGATAATATAGTAACTGAATTAATTTCTGCTAAGCATAAATACCGCTTTTTTTATGTTTCATTTTGAGGTTTAGATTATGTCATCATCATCCAAAGTAATAGTTTCCTTACTCGGGAAGTATTTGAAACCATACATACCTCAGGTGATACTCTTATCAATTTTCTTAATGATAGGAAATAGCATTGAAATTATTAATCCTCAAATTGTGAGTTACTACATTGACTCCGTTATTGAAGGATTTGATAAACGAACAGCTCTATTTGCGGGTCTAATGTTTGTTGGTATGAGTTTTATACAAAGATCTTTGATGATTGTCATAAGATATTTCAGTCAAAATCTCGGATGGGCATCCACAAATGATCTCCGCTCTGATCTTACAAGTCATTGTATGCATTTGGATATGACATTTCATAATAAATACAAACCAGGAGAAATGATTGAACGAATAGATGGTGATGCTTCAGCGTTATCCCAATTCTTCAGTACCTTTACGATTTATTTCATCGGCAGTTTTTTGATCCTCATTGGAATAATTGTCGCAACATTTGTTGAGGGATGGATCTATGGAGTAATTTTTTCAGGATTTACCATTGTCTCTCTGATCGGGTTATATTTCATCCGAAAAATAGTCTCACCTTTATGGAGAAAGGTGCGAGAATCTACTACTGCACTGTTCGGTATTATTGAGGAAAGTCTATCTTCATTGGAGGATGTTAGAGGAAATGGTGGCGATGAATATGTTATGAAAAAATTTCATGATGTATCAAGAACCGATTTCAAAAATAAAAATAAAGCAATGATTGTTTCGAGGATTTATTACTTAGCAAGCATTATAATGAACGCAGTATTAACACTGTCAATTCTTGTTGCGTGTTATTATCTTTACGTACCCTTAGGATTAACTGCTGGAACAGTATTTTTGTTACTAACCTATGCATCGAATATTCTTAGACCATTAAGAATGATTCTAGCACAACTTGAAGCATTACAAAATACCTTAGCTAACATTGATCGAATAAATGAATTCTTCAATATAGAAACAGAAATTAATGATGCTGGAACAGAAATTTTTCCATCAGAATCCATTGAGCTCAAATTCAAAGACCTTGATTTTAGTTATAATAAAGAAGATATGGTGCTTCAAAATATATCATTCAATTTACAACCAGGGAAAAAAATAGGTTTAATTGGGCATACAGGTAGTGGGAAAACTACCCTCGCTAGATTGATTTTCCGATTATATGATCCAACTGATGGAACAATTACCATAAATGGAATAAATTCACAAGAGTTTCCTTTGAAAGAATTGAGACAAAATATTGCATATGTAACTCAAGAAGTAGAATTATTCAAAGCTTCTGTGAAAGATAATATAACATTCTTTAGTGATGAAATTCCCGAAGAAGTTATTCATTCTGTATTTGAGGATTTAGGATTAGAGGAATGGACAAAAAAATTACCAAATGGTTTGGATACTGAAGTATTTTCAGACGAACTAGGCTTATCTGCAGGAGAAGAACAACTCCTCGCATTATCTCGAGCCTTTTTGAAGGGTCCGAAAATTGTTATCCTTGATGAGGCGTCTTCACGTTTAGACCCTGCAACAGAACGTAAGGTTGACATTGCAATAAGCAAATTGCTTGAGGGAAGAAGTGCAATAATCATTGCTCATAGACTAACAACATTACATGATGTTGATGATATCCTTTTGCTAAAAGATGGACATATAATCGAATATGACTCAAGAGAGAACTTGCTGAAAGATCCAAACTCTCATTTCTCTCAGTTGTTGCAAAAAGGAATTGAGGAGGTATTACAGTGAAGATATGGCGACTTGCTGGTAAATTAATGAGATTTAGAACCGGTTTAGTTTTACTAACTCTCTTCTTTACTATAGCTTGGTTAGGTGGACGATTTGCTATCAGTTTCGCTATACAAGAAATTATTGATACTTTAACTGATTACGAAACGCTACTTTCACTTGAAATTACTACTTTGTTCATTATTGCCCCCTTCACTTACTTGGTGACATTTATCTTTGGAGCAATTTTCGATATTGTTAATTGGTTGTATTGGATTTCTTGTGAAGTTCTAGTTAGAAAAAACATGATGCTTGGTTTGCTAAAGAAACCCGGTGCGCAAGCCTTACCTGATACTACAGGAGAAGCAATATCACGCTTCCGTGGCGATGTAATGAATATTGTTCGACTTTCCTACACACTTGCAATAAGAATAGGCATTGGTCTTTACTCTATAGGATTAATGGTCTACTTGTTTACTATAAGCTGGGAAGCAACAAGTTTGATTTTCGCTCCATTTGCTTTAATTCTCGTAATTGGATTGCTTGGACGAAAGAAAATGTCCTCTCTAAGAAAAGTACGAAGAAAAGCAGCTGGAGAAGTTACAGGAACACTTGGAAAAATATTTGGTTCAATTCAAACATTCAAAGTAGCTACTGTAGAGAACAACGTTCTCCGCCATTTTGATTCAAAAACGGAAATTAGAAAGCAAGCAGTTGTAAAGGAAGAAGTATTTAGTGCAATAATCAATAGCATATTCCTATTTTCAATATCGATGGGTATGGGTGTTATTTTACTCCTCATTGGTCCAGCAATGAATTTAGGAAACTTTACCGTTGGAAATTTATTTTTCTTCCAATCGCAGATTTGGTGGTTAGGTGAATTCGTCTGGTTACTTGGTGATATGATACCTGTGGTTCAACAAGGCAAGGTTTCCTATAATCGAGCATTAAGAATAATTCAGAATAGAGATGAGACTGTTACTGCTGATGCAATAGTTGCAGATGAACCAATATACGTCAAAGAGGACTTTCCACCCTATAGCGCAGTAGAGCGTAAAGAAGGAGATGTTCTCTCCGTTCTGTCAGCTGAAAATCTTACCTATCAATATCCTGGAACAGATAAAGGAATAGCAAATGCAACACTAAACATCAAGAGAGGGTCATTTACTGTTATTACCGGAAGAATTGGTGCAGGGAAAACAACACTGCTACGGACCATTCTTGGTTTATTGCCAACAGATAATGGAAAAATATATTGGAATGGAAAATTAGTTGATGATCCTTCAGAATTTATGATTCCACCAAGATCCGCTTACACACCTCAGGTGCCTTTTCTCTTCAGCGAGTCACTTAGAAATAACATCTTGATGAATCTAAGAGAAGAAGAAGTGAATATTGCAGAAGCAATACGGCTAGCAATAATTGAGAAAGAAGTAGAAGAATTTGATGACAAACTAGACACGCGTGTTGGACCAAAAGGTGTTCGGCTTTCTGGTGGTCAAAAGCAAAGATTAGCTGCAGCAAGAATGTTTGTTAGGGATTCAGAATTGTACGTTTTCGATGATTTATCGAGTGCTTTAGATGTAGAAACCGAACAGAAATTGTGGGACCAATTGTTTACTAAAGGAAAGGAGATTACTTGTTTAGTTGTTTCTCATAGACCATTAGCATTAAGGAGAGCCGATAATATCATTGTTTTGAAAAAAGGCCAGATAATTGACCAAGGAAAACTAGATGAATTACTTGAAAGAAGCACTGAAATGCAAAAATTGTGGGAAGGAGATCTAAGTAACGGCAATAGTACAGAAGAAGGGTTTTAGTTAGTTGAAGTATTTAGCGTAGAATCACAACTAAATGTCATCTGTTTTTTCAGCAAAAACTTAAGTATCAATATTTACTTAATGGAAGTTTAAGCAGTAATCATTTGGAGGAGACGGATAATAACTTTAGATAGAGACTATTCTAAACAGAATGTTGCATCTCGTTTCTACAAACAATTTACTGTATTACGAACAACATTAGCAGACTCTATCAAAAATAATCTTGAAGATACTGAGAAGCTCCTTGTAGCTCAAAGGATATTCAATAGGATTTTTTTACTATATTTCATAACAAACAAGCATGTGATAAGATGGAAAAACAATCAAATAATAGAGACGAAAACATTCTTTGAAGTTTTGCTCTCAGAAGGGAATTTTGCTAAACATCTCTATCTGATTTTTGATTTCATGCAAACCCCCGGAAAGGAGAAGTTCTATCAAATTGGTGAACAAACAATAAAAATCCCATTTTTACAGAATAAGTTGTACCTAAAAACCGAGGAAGAAGAACAAGTACAAGTAGATTTGAAAACTAGTGATTGGCAGGAAATATTTTCTTATCTAAATACGTTTGAATGGGTTAGTGAAAATAATGCTAGTTTTAACTCTCTTACACCCGAGATATTAGGTTATATTTACGAAAGAAGTACCGTTGAATGGGAAGAACAAAAGAAGAAAACTTCCAAATTAATTTCTTCACGGAAAAAAAGAGGCGTGTTCTACACTCGAGATGAAATCACTCAATACATTATCAAATATTCTCTCTATCCATTGCTCTTTGAAAGATTAGGAAATCGCTACATGG
>DAOUWQ010000465.1 GCA_030667035.1 Candidatus Heimdallarchaeota archaeon
ATCCTTCTTTGAATTTGTCTTCTTTGATCTTTTGATCACCAATATTTGCACTTGCCATAGCAACTTCAGCAATCAAGCGATTATCACCATAAATTTCATAGATTCTTCCTGCTGCTTTCAGGAAATTAATAGCTTCACTTAATTTCTTCTTATCTGCTGCTAGTTGACCTAGTGCTACAGATTGTTTACCAATTTCAAGAATTCTATCTCGTTGTCCTAAGCTATTCATAGTTGTAGCTAAAGTTTCCATTAGGACATCAATACCCTTGAAACGTTTTTTCGTTAAACTATCAAGCATAACCAGTAATTCATCAATAATTGCAATTGCAATTTGAGGTTGTTTGGATGTAATTGCTAATCGCAATGCTTGGTCCTCTATTCTAAGTGCTTGGTCGAAAGTTGATGCTTTTTGAAGCAACAATTCAGCAGTTTGATGCCAAGCCATAATCATATTGGCAAAATCTAAATTACCAAGAATTGATAGTGGGTGATTTGCATTGACAATTGAGCTAAGTAATTTGATGATATTTTCTCTAGCGAAAATTACGAGATTGATATTTGTTTCATCAGTTATATCTTGGTTTAATTGAATTAATGGAAACGCAATAACAGGGTAGAACTCTTTTTTAGCTAAATCGATAACTAGATTGGTAATTGTGCTTAGTAATTTCATACCATCGTTTCTAGTTGAAGATTCAATGCAAAGTATCCTGCCTGTTTGAGCTAATGTACCAATGAATTTTCTTATTTCTTTGATATCGTTGACTTCCAGATAGATACTTCTAGCTTGATTTACAGTTGCTTCAAGGAACTCAAGTTTGTTGTTTTTAATCAAATAATTAACATGATCCAAATAATTGTTTGCTATGTCAATCTTTAGTTTAGTATTGTTTGCTAAATCTGCAGCCGCTAATGCAGAATCTAAAATTCCTCTAGCAACTCTTGGTCCACGTGATACAAGTAACTCCTTGCCATAATCAGTTAATATCTTGGCTAAATTCTCAAGTCCTTTCTGATTTTTCGTTTGGCTCAAGAATTTAGTTGTTGAGTCAATAAATTGCCCAATTAATTCTAATCTATCTTCTTCAGCTTCAATGCTCTTCTCATATTGTGGCCCTATTACTTGTGAAATAGTTTCAAGATAGTTAGTGCCTGCACGAACTGCTTTTTCGAGCTTCGTTTCATATTGAACGATTAGTTCACCACCCGCATTCATAAACTGAATGCCTAAAATTGGATCTCCTTCTTTAATTAATTTCAAACCGAAATCAATGCATCTATTTCCTACTTTTGGTAAATAATCGTTTAAACCTGCTCTCGTAGAAAGTTCCATCGCTTTCGAGAAATAGAGCGCTGCAATATCGAAATTACGTTCATTAAGCATTTTCCCTCCTTGATTAATGAAGATTTCAGAGATAACCATGATTCTTTCAGGTCGTTGAAGGAAAATATATAATCCACCTGCAAGCTCGACTAAAGGCATTCCAGTTGTGAGATTATTATTATCGATTTGTTTTCTTCCTTCAGCTATGAGTTCATTGACAATATCTAATGACTCTTTGGTTAAACCATCTTGAGCTAAGAGTTTGACACCATTTTGGAATGCTTCTACTGCAGCAGCCATTTCATTTCTTTGTACAAGAGTTCGACCTAAATCAATACTGATTTGCCCGATGCCTACTTTATCATTTATTGTTCGGAGGATACCAATACCTGAAGCAAGAATGACGTGAGATGCTTCAAGTTTTCCATCTTCTCTTAGTATTATCCCTTGATTCCTGCATACAGTAGCTAAATGCTTAATTGAAGTTTCATCTGTAATTTGGGCTATTTTTTCCATACCCTTATCGATTAATCTACTGCCACCAACATTTCTTCCATATGAGATTAAGAGAGCTGCTCCAACAAAACACTTCTCAACACCACCTGTTATTTCATCTTTAGCAAAGAGAGCATCAATTGCGGTGTTGATTAAATGGAACCCTTCTTTCGCTCTTTCAACTTCAATATAATTCTTAGCATGTGTGATTAGCTTTTCAGTTCCTAGGAATAAACTATCAGCAGAAGTCATTGCTTCAAAGGCAATTGGTAACATTTTGAATGCAGTATCATATTCTCTGCTCTTATGAAGGTCTAATGCAATCTTAAATATAGTATTTCCCAAATGGATTAATCGATTATTCTTTCCTGTCCTTCTAAAGAGACTATAGCTTTCTTTGAATAATTCAATTGACTTCTCGTAATCTTTAATTTCATAAAATGTTTGTCCCTCAATCATACATAGTCGGCCTGTGAATTCTTCACCGACAATAGCACCGATTGTAAGTGCAACTTCCCATAAACGTAATCCGGCCTCCGGATTATTACTTTTTATATTTGCCGTACCAAAAGCCATGACCTTTAGAGCGGTCTCTTCTACTTCTTTCAAACGATTGTTTTGTTCCAAAATCTTGGCTATTTTACCATAACAGAGAATAGCATTCTCAATACTTTGAGCTGCCATCAATTGATCAACTAATTCTTCCAAAAACTGAATAGCTTCTTCTACACGATCA
>DAOUWQ010000120.1 GCA_030667035.1 Candidatus Heimdallarchaeota archaeon
GTTGAATTTATCTTATTGAGTTGTCTTCAGCAAAAATCTTCCTTGGAATCCCTCAAAGCTTTCCAATGAAAAGTTTAATCCATAACAATTCAATCCAATGAGGGATTGGTTGATTAAGGATATTGGGACTCGGTCTAATCTAAAGAGCAATGTGATTACCGCATAGCGGGTTTCAGTTCAGTGTGAAGACCGATGTTTAGGGGTATTTTTGCCTTACAAGAGAACTGAGAAATCTTTGAGTAAATAAATTTTACCTAAAGAGTGAATAGAAAAGTAGAAATTAATAACGATAGGCATCATTCAATATTTAAAATGAAAGAAAAAAAGATTCACTATTGAATCTTTTATGATTTTGCTGATGTTTCTTCTCTTGCTGTTGAGCTCATTAAGAACCAGAGTGAAATTAGAATTACACCTAAAGCAGTAACACCAAAAACAATCCAGGGTTTCCAAAAGTTATCTAGATTTCCAAGGAATATTGCAGGTAACAATGTTATTAGTGCACAAATGATTACTTCAGTCCAACCAGGCAAAGCATCCATCTTTTCGCGGATACTTCCAACGAGGAGTAAAAGATTGAAATATATTATCCAGAATAATAATCCAACAATTATTATTGCACCAGCATCACTAAATAACCACATAAGACCGGTGATTGGATTAAGTTCTACATCGTAAACGGCTATGAAAATAATTAAAGCTAAAGCAAGCGTTAGAAATATTGATGAGATCAATATTGTTCTATTAGTTTTATTTCTCCATAATGACATTGTATTTGAGCAACTCCGAATATCTAAGATAAAGCTCTGAACTACGTTTTCAATTCCTTCTTGTTTTAAAAATATGTTCATTATTAAAGTTTTGTTTTTCTTAGTGATTAAATATTAATAGGGAATGTTTTAATTTCTATTATTATGTTATACTTAAAAAGAGTTAATAGTTCTATTGTAGAACATTGAATAAAAGGTGAGAAATTTGCCCAAGGAAAAAGAACAAGCAGATGTATGGCGCCCTGATGTGTATATTTGTAATGATTGTGGACATCGTTTCGCTGAAGCAGAATATATTCAAAAAGAAGAAGATGGTATAGTTTTTCAGAGAACAGTTTGTCCAGAATGTAAAAGTGAACAAATAAGACTCTCATCTTGGTCTGAAAAAGATTTCAACAAATAGGAAATATTGCTGGAATTATTCGATTCGTTCAAAACCGAAAATAATTGTTAGAAGGAAAACGATTACTCCTGAAATGATCAGCCAAAATCCAACATTTTTTATTGTTTCAGCAGCAGTATAATAGAATACAATCAAACCTACGAGCATAATTACAGCTGAAACTAAAAGCAAAATAATTGTTATGCCACTCATCTTAAGAAAGGAACGAAAGGTGAATTTTCTTGGTGAATCCACAAAGATTTCTTCTTCGATAAGCATGTCTTCTTCATCGAATTCTTGAACCTCTGTTTCAATTTCTTCTGGAGAAAGATCATCAGCCAGTAATTGATTGTTTTCTTCTGACATAGACTAATTATAAGTACACACTACAAATAATACTTTCGATTATAATGCAAGAGTAATAGTGCTTGGTTTAATCAAAAGTAAGAATAATGGGAATGTTTTCACTGATTTATTGAAAATCATAATATCAAAAAACCTTTAAAATGACGAGAGAGTTTTTCAAAAACTAGAAAGAGCATAAATTATCTATTGCCATTCATTTTAAATTGAGGTCAATATATTATGGCTGTCTTCAAAGAAGTAAAAACATTCGTTGAGTTTCCAAAGATCGAAAAGAAAGTTCTCAAATTCTGGGAAAAAGAAGATGTTTATCATAAATTAAGAGATAATCGAAAGGAGAATGAAAAGTTCATCTTCTTAGAAGGACCTCCTACGGCAAATGGGTTGCCACATGTAGGACATGTTTTAACAAGATGTTTGAAGGATCTCTATATACGATATAAGACTATGAATGGTTATTTTGTCTCACCTCTCATTGGAGGATGGGATTGTCATGGACTGCCAGTAGAAATTGAAATTGAGAAAGAATTAGGAATAAACTCCAAACCAGAAATTATTGATTATGGGGTAAAGAAATTCAATCAAAAATGTAGAAAATCAGTTATGAAATATGTAAGCGATTGGGAAGAGATGACCAAACGAGTTGGTTTCTGGATTGATATGGAAAATGCCTACATAACCATGGAAGATTACTATATTGAATCAGTTTGGTGGAGTTTGAAAGAATTATGGGATAAAGGGCTCCTAATTAAAGGATATAAAGTAATTCCATCATGTCCAAGATGTGAAGTAACTCTAAGTAGCCATGAATATTCACAAGGATTAAAGGAAACAAGTGACCCATCAATTACTGTTAAATTTACTAAAGAAGGAGAGAAAAATACCTTCTTGTTAGCATGGACAACAACACCCTGGACATTAATTTCCAATGTTGGTCTTGCAGTTGGAAAAGACATCAACTACGTTAAGATCCAACGTGGAGATGAAATGTACTATCTCGCCAAAGATAGACTAACAGCGATTTTTCCTGATAAGGATTACAAAGTCATAGAAAAAATGACTGGAAAAGATTTGGAAGAAATGCGATATGAGCAATTAATCCCATATGCAAAACTTCCTGCAAAAGAAGCAAAGAAAGGATTTAGAGTAGTTACAGCTGATTTCGTTAGTACAGAAGATGGAACCGGAATTGTTCATACAGCTCCGGCTTTTGGTCCTGACGATTATGAATTAGCATTACAAAAGGATCTTCCTTTCTTACAACCTGTTAAAACCAATGGGACTTTTACTGAAGAAATTACTCCTTGGGCTGGAATGTTCATCAAAGATGCGGACAAACATATCATAAAAGCTCTTAGAAATGATGAGCGATTGATTACAGAGAAAACAGCAAAGCATACTAGTGGTTTTTGCTGGAGATGTAAAACACCTACGATGTATTATGCACGAGAAGCTTGGCTAATTAGAATGAGTACATTACGTGAACAAATATTAGCTACAAACGAACAAATAAACTGGGTCCCAGCTCATTTGAAACACGGTCGTTTTGGTGATTTCTTAGATAATATTGTTGACTGGGCTCTCAGTCGTGAACGATTCTGGGGCTCACCTTTACCAATTTGGGTGTGTTCTTGTGATAACACAGTTTGTGTTGGTGGCGTTGATGAATTAAAATCATATATGAAAAAAGAACTTCCAGAAGATTTTGAGCTACACCAACCTTGGATAGATGAAATTGATTTATTCTGTCCTGAATGTAATAAAAAGATGAAGAGAGAACCATTCGTTATCGACTGCTGGTATGAATCAGGTGCTTCTCAATTTGCTCAATGGCATTATCCTTTTGAGAATAAAGAAAAATTCGAAGAACACTATCCTGTAGACTTTATTACTGAAGCTATCGATCAAACTAGAGGATGGTTTTACACTTTATTAGCAATTAGTACTGCAGTTTTCAATAAACCAGCTTATCTTAATTGCTTAACAATGGGCCATGTTCTTGATAAGAAAGGAGTCAAAATGAGCAAACACATTGGAAATGTTGTGAATCCTTCCACAGTTTATGACACCATAGGAGCAGATCCAATGAGATGGTACTTCTTCTCATCACCAGTTTGTAATCCTACACGATTCTCAAATGAAGTTATAAAAGATACAAGACGAAGATTTTTCGACACTCTTTGGAATGTTTATTCCTTCTTTATAACAAATATCAATATTGATAATATTGATCCAAGAACTATTGAAAGTAAATTAGAGGATAGATCTGTTTTAGATCAATGGCTAATCTCTAAATTGAATTCTTTAATTGTAATAGTAAAAGAAAACTTAGATGAATTTCAGTCACATAAAGCAACTGCAGCGATTGATAGATTTATTGTTGAAGATTTAAGCAATTGGTATATTAGAAGATCACGCAGAAGATTTTGGAGTGCAGAAGTTACTAAGGATAAAAAAGATGGTCTAGTTTCATTGTATGAAACTCTTGTAACGATAACTAAGATTATTGCTCCATTTATCCCCTTTGTTGCAGAGGAATTATATCAAAACCTAGTCAGAGGTTTAGAAAAAGGTCAGAAAAAGAAGGAGATGCTAAGTGTTCATTACGAAGCTTTTCCAAAGAAGAATTCCAAAGCAATCGACCCACATCTTGAAGAAAATATGGATTATTCCATCGCTATAGTTGAAGCGGGCAGAGCAGCACGAGATAAAGTTAAACTAAAAGTTAGATTACCTTTACAAGAATTGATTGTTGTTTGTCCAGAAGCTCAGCAAAATATGGCTCAACAATTTGTAACTGAAATCAAAGAAGAACTTAATGTAAAAAAGATTACATTCCAAAAAGAGCTCTCGGAAATGGTCAATTATCAGTTAAAACCAAAATTCCAACTACTAGGACCCGCTTTCAAGCAAAATGCTCCAGCAGTAGGAAATGCAATTAAAGAGCTTTCAGGTGAAAAAGATCAGCAATCAGTTACAGAATTAAGAGAAAACCATACCTACAAACTCGAAACAGAAGATGGAGAGTTTGATGTTATTGAAGAATATTTGGACATAATCTCAAGTGGTAAAGAAGGATATGCAGATGCCTCTTTTGATGGTGGGCAAATTTTCATTAAAACAAAACTGACACCTAAGTTGATTCAAGAAGGATTAGTTCGAGATATCATTCGCAGAATCCAAACTATGAGGAAAGATGCTTCACTTGAATATACACAAAACATTGAGCTTTACTTTAAAGGCGATGAAAAGGTTGTTGATGCTATGACCAAATGGGGTGATTTCATTAAATCAGAAACATTATCTACACTTATCAAAGAAGGAACAAAGAAAGATGGCATTTCTTCAGATTGGGAATTTGATGACACAAAAATAACACTAACGATTGTTCCACTAGAAAAGAAGAAGTAATCTCAACCTAACCGAAAAGAAGAAAAGGCAAAGACTAACCCAAAAAACCTAGATAATATAAAATTCTTTACTTTCAAAAAATATGAGATGAAAAAAAATGACTAAAAAAAGCACTAGAATAGTAGGTTCATACAAAATATTACCAGAAGATGTAAGCATAAAACCAGAAGTAATAAAAGAAAGAATAATTAAAGCATTACCTGAAGACATGAAAATTACTGCTTCTGGTGAACACCCAATTGCTTTTGGAATGGTAGCACTTATTATTGATATCAATTTTGAAGAACAAGATGGTTTGCAAGATCACCTTGAATCAATTTTGGAGAAAGTTGAAGGCGTAAGTGAAATCGAAGCAATGCAATTATTTAGATTGTAAACAAGTAGAATATTAACTCGATGAGTAGATGGTTTTTACCCACCTACTTTTATTTCTTATTTTTATTCAAGTAAGAGTATAGAAGATTCAGGAATAGATAGGTATATTCTTTCTCCTTCTGTGAATTTGTTTTTGGTTCGAGAACTCGTAAAATGAATTTCAAATGGAAAACCATTGACTTCAACAGTTACGGAAACGATGGATCCTCCAAAAGAAGAACTAATAACAATAGCAAGAAATTCATTGTCTAACTTTTGAGTCTTAGTTGAGAGATTAATATGCTGTGGGAAAATTGCGATAGTTATTTCTTCATCGATTTTTGAAGACCAATTTTTTGGTAAGAGGATACTACCTAA
>DAOUWQ010000236.1 GCA_030667035.1 Candidatus Heimdallarchaeota archaeon
CTTTTCCAACAAAACTTATTGAAAAACTAGCAGAAAAGGTTGATGCTATTGTTGTTGCAGAGATAAACAATGGGCAAATAGTCAAAGAGGTTAGAGAAGCAACTCGAAAGAGTGTTCCTGTAGTTTTATCCTCAAAGCTAGGTGGAATAGTTCACACTCCAAAAGAAATCCTAGCGAAAATTGAGGAGGTAAATAAGAAATGACCGTCTCAGAACAAAAAGTTGATAATACTTTACTCGAAGCAAAAAAACATCCAATGGATTACTTATTACGTTCGGATCGTCTCCCACACGTATGGTGTAGTGGTTGTGGTTTAGGTAGTGTGCTTTCATGTTTCATCCATGCAATCGCTGAATCCGGAATAGATACAAAGAATATTGCGGTTGTATCCGGAATCGGATGCACTGGAAGAGCATCAGGTTACTTAAATCTGGATGTATTCCATACAACACACGGTAGAGCAATACCATTTGCTATCGGATTAAAACTAGCAAATCCTAAGCTAAAAGTAATTGTATTTTCAGGCGATGGCGATTTATTCGCAATCGGTGGAAATCATATAATCCATGCAGCAAGACGAAATGCCGATATTACCGTAATTTGTTCAAACAATTTTATTTATGGTATGACTGGTGGTCAATTAGCACCAACAACTCCAATGGACTCTTGGACCTCAACTTCCCCTTATGGAAATGTTGAACCAAATTTCAATCTCTGTCATTTAGTTGCTTCTGCAGGTGCAGTATATGTCGCAAGATGGACTTCTCTAAATGCAAGAAGATTACAACAATCAATGGTAGAAGCAATCAAAAAGAAAGGATTCTCCTTCATTGAAGCAATTCCTCCCTGTCCAACAACTTTTGGTAGAAGAAATAAATTTGAAGAAGGAATTAAGATGTTGGAATTCTTCAGAGATAATACGATTATCAAACATGGTATTGACCCTGGTGAAGCGGAAGTTCGATTGGGTGATAAAGTCATTGTAGGTAAGTTTGTTGATAAGGCAGATAAGCCAACATTGAGTGATCATATAGCGCGAATCCAAAAACTCGCTAAACAAAGGTGAAAAAATGACAAGAACAGAAATTCGTTTGTGTGGATTTGGTGGTCAAGGTATAGCACTTATGGGTAAAGTATTAGGAGCTGCTGTATCTATCTTTGAAAAGAGAAAGTCAGTAACTACTCAGTCATATGGACCCGAAAGTAGGGGCGGCGCTAGTGCTTGTAATATTGTTATATCAGAAGAGGAAGTAGACTTTCCTTACGTAATAGCACCCGATGCTTTCATTTGTATGAGTAAGGAAGCCTATACGACACATATTGATTCACTTAAAGAGGGTGGATGGTTTTTCTATGAAGAAAATCTCGTACCCGTTGATGAAAGAATGAAGAAAGCTGGACATATCTATAGTATTCCTGCAACAGCAATTGCTGAAAAAGAACTTGGAAGAAAAATAGTTGCCAATATTATTATGGTAGGGTTCTTTGCAGAACTTAATGAATATATAGATCAAAAAGCGATTTTGAAATCTGTTTTGAAATTCGTACCTGCTCGATTCAAGGAATTGAACGAAAAAGCGTTCAATACTGGGAAGAACTATGCAAAAAAAGTGAAAAAACAGGAGGCTAAGAAATAACTTGTCTCAGAAAAAGAAAACAAGAGAACCAGAAGAAGCTAAACGCTTAGGTGTTTTCGTTTGTCATTGTGGTAAGAATATCGCTGCTACAGTAGACGTCGAAAACATTGCTAAAGAAGTTACTAATCTTCATGGAGTAGTTCATGCAACAGATAGTCATTATTTGTGCTCGGAGCCAGGTCAAAAAGCACTTCAAGATGATATTAAGTATCATCGATTAGATGGTATAATTTGCGCATGCTGCTCACCAACGTTACATGAAGAAACTTTCAGAAAAGCTGCCTCAGATGTAGGTGTCAATAAATATGAAGTTGAAATAGCAAACATTCGGGAAAAGTGCAGCTGGGTTCATTCAGATAGAGAAGAAGCAACTGAAAAAGCAATGAAGATCATTGAAACTAAAGTTGAAAAAGCTTTGTTGAATGAAGCATTAACACCAATTTCTGTAGACGTAAATCGTAATGCAATGGTGGTTGGTGCAGGAATAACTGGAATTCAAGCTGCTTTAGATTTAGCAAACTCTGGATATCATGTTTATTTAATTGAGCAATCACCAACGATTGGTGGACACATGGCTCAATTATCTTCAACCTTCCCAACACTAGATTGTTCTCAATGTATCCTATCACCAAAAATGTCTGAAATAGCTCATCATGATAATGTAGAGCTAATAACAAACGCTAAACTAACTGGTGTTACAGGTTTCGTAGGGAACTTCAATGCTAAAGTAACTAAGAAACCAAAATTTGTTATTGAAGAGCTTTGTAACTTGTGTGATGATTGTGTTACTGTCTGCCCGGTAATAGTTCCTAATGACTTTGAAGGTGGACTTGGCCCAAGAAAAGCAATCTACTTACCTTTTCCACAAGCAGTTCCAAGTGCTTATGTGCTTGATATTGAGAACTGTTTGGGAATTCACCCCCTGGTATGTTCAAAGTGTCGTGATGCTTGCGAACAAAACGCTATCAATTATGATATGAAAGAAGAAATCGTAGAATTAGATGTTGGTGCAATAGTAATTGCAACAGGATATGATCTCTACGACATTTCAAAGATTTCTGAATATGATTTTGGTCCAGAAGTTGATGTCATAGATGGACTACAATTCGAGCGTTTGTTAAGCAGTGCAGGTCCAACTGGCGGTGAAGTTTTAAGACCATCTGACCACAAGAAACCAGAAACCGTTGTTTTTGTGCAATGTGTTGGCAGTAGAGACCCTGAACATCATATGGCTTATTGTAGTAAAATCTGTTGTACATACACTGGTAAACATGCTTTACTCCTAAAAGATCAAGAACCAGATACAGAAGTATATATCTTTTATATTGATATACGAGCCGCAGGTCGAGGATATGAAGAATTCATCGACAGGGCACAAGAAATGGGTGTAGTTTACATTAGAGGAAAACCATCAAAAATCTTCAGAGATGGAGACAAAACGATAATTTGGGCAGCTAATACACTTACAGGTGAAAGATTAGAAGTTGAAGCCGATTTGGTTGTTTTAGCTCCTGCTATGATTCCTTCATTTGACACTAAAGTGCTTTCAGGAGTAACAAAGTGTAGCCTTGATGAATATGGATTTTTCAAGGAAGCACATGTAAAATTGAAGCCAGTCGAAAGTTTGGTTCAAGGGTTATTTGTAGCCGGTGCTGCACTTTCACCAAAGGATATTCCTGAGTGTGTTTCTCAAGGTAGCGCAGCAGCGTCAAAAGCAATAGCATTGTTATCAAAACCACAGCTTTATCATGACCCCATAGTTGCTCTTGTAAATGAACAAGCATGCAGTGGTTGTAAAGTATGTCAAAGCCTCTGCCCCTATGGTGCAATATCTTTTGACTCTGTAAAGAACATTTCAGTTGTGAAAGAAATTCTCTGCCAAGGTTGTGGTACCTGCGCAAGCGCATGCCCAAGCCAAGCATTGACTTTGAAGAATCAAACTGATAAGCAAATCGAGAATATGATTCGAATTGCTTTGAAAACGGAGGCTAAATAAGAAATAGGTGCGTGAGTACAATGTCTGAATTGTTGAACCCCGAACCCAAAGTTATTGCATTTCTCTGCAAATGGTGTAGTAGTAATGCAGCTGATCTAGCTGGTGTTTCTCGAATGAAATACCCAGCAAATGTCATCACTATTGAAACCCCTTGTTCAGGACGAGTTGATCCTACCTATATCTTTGATGCTTTATCAAATGGAGCAGATGGTGTAATTGTTGCAGGTTGCCACCCTGGCGAATGCCATTACATCACTGGAAACTACAAAACGTTGAAGAGAATGGTTTTGGTCAAAGAACTTGCTGAACAAATGGGCATAGAAGATGAACGAATACATCTCGAGTGGATTTCTTCTTCAGAAGCCAAGAAATTCGTCAAGACAATGACTGAGTTTATTGAAAAACTCAAACATCTCCCCCCAAATCCCTTAAGAAATAACAGGGTAGCTCAGGAGGCCAAACATTAAAATGAAGAAGATAAAATTAGCTGTTGCAGCTGGTTCATTTTGTGGTGGTTGCGATATGTCTATTATTAATCTTAATGAGATGCTAATACCAATCGAAGAAGCTATTGAACTTGTATTTTGGCAAGTGGCTTCAGATTTCAAATTCGAAGATGTGGAA
>DAOUWQ010000320.1 GCA_030667035.1 Candidatus Heimdallarchaeota archaeon
CACGAACAACAGACATTATTACACTTGATACACTATTTGAATCTGGTTCAACAGCAAAATCATTTACAGCATTAGCAGCATTACAAACCGTTGCGAAGGATTTACTGGATTTAGATGAGAATGTAAATAATAAATTGAAAACTTGGAAGATACCTGAGAATGATTTAACCAAAGAGGAAAAAGTAACACTTAAACGACTATTATCTCACACAGCAGGAATTAACAGGCCAGATAGTATGTTTGGGTCAGAGCCAGGTTCCACAACAACAATTGACCACATATTAAGTGGAGAGAAACCAGCTTTGAATGATCCGGTGAAAGTCGAATTCATACCAGGATCAAGTCACCAATATTCCAATCTTGGATATATCATCATTGAGAAACTTTTAACTGACATCTACGGAAAATCCTTCGCTGATTTAATGAAAGAAACTATTCTTGAACCTCTCTCAATGAAACGTTCTACGTTTGAATACCCTGAAGGCGAACTAGGGAAAAGGACTATTGTCCCTCACGATCAAAACGGTGAAGCACAAGAAACAGGAATAATACGTGGGGCTGCAGCTCATGGCAGTCTTCTAACTACACCAGTTGAGCTTGGCAAATTTGTAGTTGAATTGATGAAAGCATACAATGGGAACTCTGAAACAATTTCTCAAGAAACAGCTAAACAAATGCTAACTCCTGTTTTACCTCTTGATCCAGCAAAATTCTTTGGTTTTACAGGACAAGCGTTAGGAATGTTTCTATTAGAAAAAGGGAATAATTTGTTTTTCACACATCCCGGAACAAATGAGCCAGGTGCTGTTTGTTTTATGGTGGGAAGCCCAACTGCAGGTCAAGGATTAATTATTATGTCAAATGCTATTAAAGCAGAATTACTTCATTTGGAGATTCTCTATGGAGTTGCTAAAATGTTTGATTGGCCATTTTGGCAAAAAGATTAATCGATTGTAGAAAAACTGGAGAAGTGTGAATGCGTGTCTAACAATTATTTATCTGAATTGGATTATAACGATATTCGTATTGTTAGCACGCTTGACGCTCTCCCACATAAGAGCTCTACAAAAAGAATTAGTGAAGCATTGGATATTCCATCACGTAGTATTCGTTATCGATTGACTAAATTAAAAGAAAAAGGTCTTTTGAAAGAGCAAACGGTTATTACCCATGAACGAAAGCTGGGTCTTCGGGAATCCTTTATTATTCTTGAAGAAAATCCCAATTACAGAGAGACATTTCAGAAGATCGTAGAAAAGAATCCTGCTTTAAGCTGGTATGTCCCCACATCTGGAAAGTTTCAAGGATATATTTTGCATTCAATAAATGCAATGAATGTGCTTGATTACCCTCAGCAATTATTAGTGCTTATGAAAGAGAAAGGGATAATTAATGACTATTCTCATTTTGAAATAATTGATTATCACGAATTTGGATGGAATTACAAGTATTTTAACAAAGAAGGGAAATGGATTTGGAATTGGAAGATTTGGGAAGAAAATATCAGAAATGAAAATTATAGTAAAGAAACAGTTGATTTTGAAGAAAATCCAAAAGTAACAAATTTTGATCATCTTGATATTCAAATCTTAAAAAATCTAATTCTTTTTGAAGGTTTAACGAAAAAAGAAATGGGAAAGAAATTAGAACTATCCGAATCACAGATTGGTCGAAGGATTCGATCAATGGAACAAAGTGGAATCATTCGCGGTTATCGCACAGGTTTTGCACCTTTTTCTGAAACGCAAACAGTATTGTGTATGATTAAAATTGGCGATTCCTTTGAGCACATTGTGAATATTCTAAAACAAATCCCGTATCCAAAAACAATTGCATTTGAGAATAGGCATTCGATTGGTTTGGGATTTGAATTGCCTACAAATGAAATAAAGGGATTTCTTAATGGACTTCATTGTTTACGACCTCTTTTAGATTCGTATTTTCTACAATTTCAATTAAGAAAACCAACTTTTAATCCACAGATATCCTTCGATTTATTTGACAAAGATTCAAATGATTTGGGTCATGTAGTCAATGAATATGAAAAATCTCTAGAACAAATTAGAGCAATCTAAACATTGGTTCAGCTTTACGAAGGATTTCACCAAGTTCATTTGCACCATCCTTATTGAAAACTAAGGCATCTAGGCTGATTTTCTTATTAGGTTTATTTTTGTATTTCTTAGCTAATTCCTCTAATCCTACCAATGCGTTTTCGATAAGTTCGGTATAATTTCTCAATTTCCGGGCTACAACAATCAATAGTAGATGGGATTCAATCTTATCACCAATTTTAATGCATTTTTTGAATGCTTTTGGTATTCGGATAAATAAAGTAAATGGCAAGTTTTTATCAGATAAATATTCTACAATTCTAATTAAATCTTGAATGTCTTGAATTAACTTACTAGTTTTCACTTTCTTTTTTGAATGTGGCTCTCCTTCACTTTCAAATCGTGAAATTAACAAGTAAATATTCAGAATCAAATCTTCGAAATTCTTTTCACTAAAATAATACATTTTTTCAAAATCAAAATTACTACTTGAAATATGATCTGAAATACCAAAAATGCCAGTATTAATATCATACATGAACTTTTGATTGTTGATTAAATGTTGAGATGATTTACAGATATTTGTAAGCAAATCAAAAATATAATCCGACGCTAAGAGATTTAGTGATGATTGGTAAATTTTCTTCTCTAAAGACTTTAAATTTTGGATAACTGGTTTTAGGTTCTCAACAAATACACTTGAGTAGGGTGTTAAACTCTTAATTTCCTTTAATATTAGTAAACATTCACGAGCTTCAGATGCAATGATGTCAATATTGTCTAGCTCAGCTAAATGTAATTTTGATAAAAGATGAGAATTTTTTTCAATATGTTTCAAATATTCCATTTCTTGATAAACGATTCTAACCATTTTTTCTGATATCCCCATTACACAAATAACTTAATTGAATCATAATTTCTATTCTTCAAAAAATTTGCCCCGAAATTATGATTTGTCAATTAGCTATTAACTGATGCCATTTAAATACCTCTCTGAATTGGACAGAGTTTATAAAAACGGAAATAATACCATATTCAAATCTACAACATTTAGAGTGAACAAAGATGGAAGAATACAGTATTGATCAAATACAAGAAAAAATGGAAAATGGGGAATTAACAGCGAGGAAAATTATCGAGGATTTTCTAAATCGAATTCAAGAAGTAGATAAAAGTGGGCCAAAAGTAAATGCGATTATAGAGATTAATCCTGATGCTTTAGATATTGCAGACACTCTCGATAAGGAACGCAAAAATAAAAAAGTTCGTGGACCTCTACATGGTGTTCCAGTTATTATAAAAGATAACATAGAAACGGCAGACAAAATGATGACTACCGCAGGATCACTTGCTCTCGAGGGACATGTAGCTTCTCAAGATTCATTTATTGTACAGAAACTAAGAGATGCTGGAGCAATAATTTTAGCGAAAGCAAATCTGAGTGAATGGGCCAATTTTCGCTCAACACGTTCTTCCAGTGGGTGGAGTAGTCG
>DAOUWQ010000066.1 GCA_030667035.1 Candidatus Heimdallarchaeota archaeon
AAGCATAAGAAAGCTTTAAATATCACTATAAATCACAAAAAAGCATATCAAGCGGGATATATTCCGTGAAAAAAGAAGTTTTACAAATCTAAAAAATATAAGGTGATTTTAAGAAATGAGTCTCGTAAATCTCGGCGGGCAACAAGTGCTCCTCCTCAGAGAAGGTACCGAAAGGACTACAGGTAAAAATGCTCAACAAAACAACATTGCCGCTGCAAAAGTTGTTGCTGAAGCAATTAGATCTGCTCTTGGTCCTAAAGGTCTAGATAAAATGTTAGTCGACTCCTTTGGAGATGTTGTTATTACAAACGATGGTGCCACCATCCTCAAAGAAATGGAAATCCAACATCCAGCCGCAAAATTCGTTGTTGAATTAGCAAAAGTTCAAGACGATGAAGTGGGCGATGGAACAACTACTGTAGTTATTATTGCTGGTGAATTATTGAAGCAAGCTGAAGAGCTTCTATCTCAAGATGTTCATGCTAGCATTATTGTTGACGGTTATCGAAAAGCAACAATCAAAGCTTTAGAACACCTAGATGCAATGGCTATCAATGTTGATATCAAAGATAAAGCAATGCTCAAAGAAGCAGTAAGGACTTCAATGGGTAGCAAAATTATTGCTGGTCACAGTGATTACCTTTCTGAGATTGTTATTGAAGCTGCTTTAGCAGTTACTGTTGAAGAAAATGGAAAGAAAACCTGCGATATTGATAATGTCAAAATTGAGAAGAAGAAAGGTGAATCCATTAAGGAAACTGAATTAACTAAGGGAATTATTCTCGACAAGAGCATTGTCCATTCTGGCATGCCAAAGAAAATCGAGGATGCTAAAATACTCTTAATGGATGCCGCTGTCGAAATATCCAAAACTGAATTTGACGCTAAAATAAACATAACCAATCCAGATCAAATGAAATCATTCCTTGATCAAGAACAATCAATGATCAAAGATATGGTTGATAAAATCATTGCTTCTGGTGCAAATGTTCTTCTCTCACAAAAGGGCATTGATGATTTAGCTCAACATTTCCTCGCCAAAAAAGGTATTGTTGCAGTTAGACGAATTAAGAAATCCGACATGGAAAAACTTGCTATGGCAACAGGAGCAAGCATCGTTACTAGAATTGATGGTATAGAAGCTAGCGACCTCGGCTCTGCAAAAACTGTTGAAGAGCGTAAAATTGCTGATGATGATTTTGTTTTCGTTGAAGGATGTCCAAATCCAAAGAGCGTTAGTATTATGATTCGTGGCGGTAGCGATATGATTGTTGATGAAGCTGACCGTTCAATCCATGATGCTCTCTGTGTTGTTAGAAACATTATCCAAGATGGTGTTGTTGTTCCCGGTGGTGGAGCTCCTCAAATTCATCTCTCACGCAAATTAAAAGAATACGCTAATACCCTCTCAGGCAGAGAACAACTAGCAGTTGAAAAGTTCGCTGAAGCCCTTGAAATTATTCCAAGAACTTTAGCTGAAAATGCTGGTTTAGATCCAATCGACGTTCTTGTTGCTTTACGAGCTGCACACGACAAAGGTGGAGACACCTTTGGTGTTGACCTTACTTCTGGAAAACCAGTTGATATGGTTAAATCCAAGGTTTTTGAACCAGTTAGTGTTACTCGACAAGCTATTACTTCCGCAAGTGAAGCAGCTCAAATGATCCTCAGAATTGACGATATCATTGCAGCCAAGTCTTCACCAGGTGGTGCTCCTGGCGGTATGCCCGGTGGTATGCCTCCTGGTATGGACGGATTCTAAGAATTTACTTCTTAGAACTTCCCCTCTTATTTTTTTATTTTTAATTTGAATAGAAAAAGTGATTTTGAGATTAGCTTGTCCTATATTTTGCTAATCATTATAATTGCAGATTCACCATCTGTATAGTAGTGCTTGGAAATTTTGTGTTGTTGGTAACCAAGCTTTTGATAGAGATTCAATGCCGCTTGATTTGATTCACGTACCTCTAAATATACTTCTCGTACATCACGCAAACGCAAGGCTTTATGTGCTGCATCCATTAACTTTTCTGCTATTTTTAATCTACGATATTTATCCATCACAGCAATAGAGATGATATGTCCTTTCTTACAAATCCCAAAACCATAATTCGATAACCCCCTTTCAATTCGAGTCATTTCATACCCGGCAATGTCTCCAAATCCTTCTAACTCAGCTACATTGAAACCTTCTGGAAATTTATTTGCAATCTCGAGGAAAAAGAATCTTGGATAGTTTTCAGGGAGACAGATACTATTTACAAGCTGAACAGCTTCTATATCTGTTTCAGGATTAAATCGTCGTATTTTGTAATTTGTCACACTAGTTCATCCCTTTTTCTACATACTTGGGAAAATGTAGATTTGGTTCTGCGTTCGGGGGATTATTCTTTTTGTTTTTAGGTTTTTCTAAACGTAGCAAAATGCTTTTTTTGTAATCTTTGGCTAATTTTTGGATTTTTAAGTAGAAACTTAAATAATCAATTCTCTGTTATTCATAATAGATGGTGCATCTTTTTGAGTGAGGACAATAAGAAGAGCAATAATAATGAAGAAAAAAATGCTGATGCTAAAAAAGAGCTAGAAGAAAATATTGAAACCTCAAAAGAAGATGAAGGAAAACCATGGGACCAAATTTTATACGAGATGTCTGATTTTTCACAATCAACTAATGTTCAAACCAAATGCTGGAATTGTAACTCAAATTTGAAGGGAAATGATTGGTGTGATGTGTGTCGAGCGCCAATAAAAGAGAGCATTAAACAAGAAGTATTAAATCGTCACACTAGTGCAAGCGCAATAAAATGCTGGAGGTGTGGAGGGACAACTTCGGGAAATGTATGTGGTATATGTGGTAGCCCCCTAACAGCTGAAGGAATAGAATCGCTCGCAGATAGTATTATCCCTACCCCCGACATTCAATCAGATAGAGAGCCAGAATTTCTCTATATCTTATCACCGAAAGATCGTCAATTAATCAAAATCGCTATGAAATTCTCTGATTTAGAGGCCACTATTGCAAAACATTTCACGATAAAGCGTTCTGCTATAACAAATTTCGGACCAGAAATGTTTATTGAACGACCAGCAGAAAACAAACTCTATGATAAATTTGAGGCAGAGAAATTAATTATTGATAATAATCTCCGAGTGCTCTACAAAGGAATTAGGATTCCCTCTAATAATGCTGATTTAGTAGCAATACGATTCTTTTATTGGAAACCTCAAGAAGAAGTGAATAGATTTAGTTTTAAAAATACTCGTTGGAAGCTCCTCGCTTTAGCTTTAACAATTACGACAATTGTCTTGGCAGGTTGGTTCTATACACGCGAGGTTTATGATCTCTTTTCAATTGAAAAAAGTATGGCTGTTGATATTATTATTTTTACTTTTGCCTTGCTTGGAATTTCTGTGATGCACGAACTAGCGCATTTCATTGTTCAACGTATGAAAAAAATCACCTTATCTTTACCATATTTCCTACCCATTCCCCCCATACCTGGATTTATGAGTTATTTTTTGCTTGGTACTGCAGGAGGATTTATTCGTGTACTAAATCCAGTACATAAACGGAATGATTTATTTGATCTCTATTTTTATGGACCACTGGCAGGGATAGTAACATCAATAGCTCTTTTACTAATAGGACTTTCATCACCTTATGTTGCCGAAATTTCTGATTTATCCCAAACGTCTCTTGACAGAGTCGCTGAAATTCAGCAATTTGATCCAGTTATGATTATTATGCTTTTCTTCAATTGGTTTGGTTCAGCTACCAATTTAGCACCTATAATTAACTTAGAAACTCAAGTATCATTTATCCACCCATTAACGTATGCAGCTATTGTAGGGCTAATTCTAAATGGATTAAACTATCTGCCAGGTTCCATGCTTGACGGTGGTTTTATATTTCGAAGTTTATTTGGAGAACGATTAACTCGAATCTTTTCTTTTATTACATCACTATTTCTTATGTTTAATTTCACAACATGGGGTCTAGGAGTATTAACAATGTTCGTTCCGAGGAACCTATTTCAAACACCAGTTACAAATGAAGCACTACAACCTCATTGGTCAAGATACGTTCTTGGAGCACTCGCATTAGCAATTGCAGTTGTGTGCTTCCCTATTCCTTCATTTATTTTCACACCTTAGAAAGCACTTTGATTCTCCATATCCGAATTTCAAATTATAAGCTAGTCTTTATTAAATCGTATGTTGAAGATATAACGTAGAAGCTGGATATTGAGGTCGCTTTTTTGACATCAGAAAAAACAAATGATTTTGATAAAGATATTGAATCTACGACAAAAATAGCTGAAACTAAAATTGCATCAACAAAAGATAGCAAAAATGACTATAGAATACAATCTACTAAAGAAGATACAGACTTTTGTTGGAATTGTGGGGCACCAATCCCCCATCCAGATGTTGTGAAATGTTTCAAATGTAGAGCACCACTTCAAGAAGATGTCAAAGAAAAAGTTCTTGCAAGATCAGAAACACCAATTGGAGTCAAGTGTTGGGATTGCAATGGTACTACATCAGGAGATACATGTGGAATTTGTGGGGCACCTCTCACAAGACATGGTTTATCTTATTTGAAGGCCGTAGTTGAAACCCCAAGAATTGAAATCAAGAAGACTATAAGTGTCGTAGCACCTAAAATACGAGATTTAAAACAAATAGACCTAACATTAGATGAAATTAATGATATAGTATCCGAGCATTTACAAATTATCGACAGCCAAATTATTGAAAGTATCGGTCCTAAAATTGTTGTTCAAAGACCAGAACAAGGATCCGAGAAAATGAAATTTACTGCTTTGAGAAAGGAATCTATTTTCACTGAAAATAACTTAAAAGTACTCATTCGCAATGAGCCCATTGCTACGGTAATAAACAAATAGTCATTCGATTCTATTATTGGGAAAAAGAATCAGCTCAAGAGCAATTCAAATTTAAGAAAATCGCTTTGAATATTGGATTGTTTCTGGCAACAATTGTAACTGTTTCATTAGCAGGTTGGACTTATATTTCATCTACATTTGAAACCTATAATATTTCAGGAAATATGGCACTTGATATTTTTCTTTACACAATTTGTCTTATGGGCATTTTGACAATCCACGAACTTGGTCACTACTTTGTATCAAGAAGTAAGAAAATTGACGCTTCGTTACCGTATTTCATTCCAGTACCATCATTCCCAGCTTTTCCAACTCTAGGAACATTTGGCGCAGTTATTCAACAGAAGGAACAAATTGCCACCCGAGATGATTTATTCGATGTAGGTTTCTCAGGGCCAATAGCTGGATTCGTTGTTGCAGTGCCGATATTCATTATTGGACTAAAACTAACATATGTAGCAGATATTCCTGTACCAGCAGGTGACCCAATTAATCTAACGCTTATACCTACAGTTTTTCTAAGTAATTGGTTAGAGCAGTTTAGCTTTGTAACGGGCATAATACCCTATTATGACCCCACAACACAAGTTATTGTTCAACATCCAGTCGCATTTGCAGGATGGGTGGGTTTTATCCTGACAGGTATTAATTTAATGCCAGCAAGTCAATTAGATGGTGGGCACACAGCACGAGCAGTCTTTGGCGATGCACCTCACAGAATAATTACAATAGTAATCGGTCTATTGCTAGCACTGAATCAATTTACAAGATACTTTGGTTTTCTAATACTGTTCATGGGAATGTTCCAAAAACATCCAGGACCAACAGATGACGTATCAAAGGTTCATTGGTCAAAATATATCTACTTGATATTCGGATACTTTTTAGCGATTATTTGTACCCCGTTGCCAATATTTCAAGTATTATCACTACTAGGTGTACCTCTTACAGGGTAACCTAAATTCCTTTTCTTTTTCATTAACACTTTTTTGTATCAAATGATATTAGGCGACACAAGTAAGAAAGCTCTTTTCATATAAAATGAGAATGAAAGATATTTGATTGAGAAAACTAGAGTAATAGGAATAATTATGAGTGAATTCAAGGAGGGTAATTTATGAGTGAAAATATAGAGAAAATCGAAGAGAAACCAGCTAATAGCTTAAAAGTTGAGGAATATGGTATTCTAAAATTGTTAGTTGCTCCTTTCCGGATTTATTTCAAAAATTTCTTTCAAATGTTTAGTATTTCATTAATTCCCGAGTTACTCATCTTTGGAATATTTTACTTAGTTTTAATCAAGATTGAGTTTGATTTTGTTTTACAACGATTTACCAGCTTATCACTCGATTTTAGAAATGAAATTGTTACACCGTATCTTATTCCTCTGATAATTATTGCTGTATTATTGATCATCTTAAGAAGTTCGATTATAACGAACATTTGTTGGAAATCAGTTGAGAAATCAAAAGTAAATGTTTTTTGGGCGATAGATACAACCTTTAGAAGATTGAAGGAATTGTTTCTTGCTTCGTTAATAATAATTGGATTTCTTGCTGTTCCGGGTTTAATCTTTGTTTTTGGTGTGCTTTTCCAGAATGGAGTGCCATTCGTAAGTTGGACATTTATTGTAATTTCAGTTGGCTTACCTATTCTCTTAGGGAGTAAAATAAGCCTGTTTATTGTAGGTATTAGTAAAGATAAATTGACTGTTGGTGCAGCATTTCAACGCTCTTGGGATTTAACAAGAAGGAGCAATTGGTTTAAAACCTCAATTATTGTTGGATTGTATGGGATTATCGCAGTAATTCTTCCCTGGGTTTTAACAAACACCTTTATTGAAATGACGGGAGATTGGATGGGAATAATTATGATTTTTGTCAGAGCAATACTCTATCCATTATTTGATACTTCATTGACTTTAGCGTATCTCAACAATGATTACGAAGTATTACAACATGCAACGTTCAAAGATGATATAATTAAACAACGAGAAAAATCAGAGCAAAAGACGAATTAGACCGTCATTAAAGGTAGATCAAGCTGCTGAATTATTCAGGAGAATAATTGGGTAGCTCTACTAAACATTTCTCTTCTTTCATAAGATGATAAATTTTTAATGTAGTATCAATGAGTGCTTCTTTTATTGCTTCTTCTGCAACAGCTTCGATTGTTAGTTCTAGTTGGA
>DAOUWQ010000094.1 GCA_030667035.1 Candidatus Heimdallarchaeota archaeon
ATATAGATGAGCTTTAATTTTAATCTCTTGAAATCTTTTACATAAGCCTTTGCTGTACCAGAAAAACCAATCAAGTTCTCAATATGAGCCCCTTTGAAGATTTTCACTAAACGTTTGGCAACTTCGTTAGTTGCACTTCCTTCTTGTTCAACAATTTTGTGTGCTTCATCAAAAATAACATGTCGAATACCTAACCAATTAATTAATTGCCTGAGTTCTTTTTCTTTCTTAGTTTTTGATCCTAATACTTGAGCAAGAGATGTATAAGTAAGAATTATTATTGGTGGAATTTCTCTTGTTTTTTGGATGAAACTTTCTAGTTGGGTTATCGTTCCTGAAAATACAAAACTAGGTGAAACTTGTAAACCAATTTCATTGAAGCAAATTGAATCTACCCATTGTGATTGATAATTTTGTGTTGGAACCAGCACAAGAATCGATTCATTAGTACGCAATTTGCGTATCCAATCTTGAATACACATCATACCCATTAGTGTTTTACCTGAACCGGTCGGAGAGTCAATTATACTACCGTTATATTTTTCTCCTTTAAACATATAATATGCTTCTAATTGGTATGGACGAGGAATTGGAGAATTAATAATATCTTGATGTGGTATTTTGAGAATATCTATTTTTGGTTTTTTCACCTTTGGTGTTTTTGCTGCTTCTTCCTTAATTTCAACATCTTCTGGTGTGATTATCTCATTTTGTTCCTGTGATTCTTTATCTTTTTGGCGTTTAGAGATGAGAGATCTATGTATATCAGGATCCGTTTTCTTTGGTCTCGCTTCTAAACGTCCAATCCTTTCTCGGAGAATGCCGATGGATATAGTGGTCATATCAAGTTCAAAATGTAATTCATCTAGCAAGATTTTTTGCAGTTCATCGAGTTTACCATAAACATCTTCAATTCGATAAAATCCATTTTCTTGTAGCCCTTTATAGATTTCAGGAGGGAATAAAGCGGAAAGTTCTTCTCGTCCAATATCTTCCCGTCGATACATTTTCACATCTGGAGCAAAAGTATACTCAAATATTACATCTGGTATTGCTGCAGATATTTCAGCAGGAATATAGGGAAGAGGAGGAGGAGCTAAATCAATCACTCTTTCTATCCTTTTGATAAATTCTTCTTCAACTAGAGTTTCAAGATAAAATTGAATGGATTCTGCTTTAAGTAATTCTAAAACAAATTTTGTCTCACTCTTTTGAACCTCTTCTAGAATCTCTTTAATGCTTAGAGGATTATTGCTTTTCTCAAGTATTTCAACAAGAACATCTTTTACGTACTCTTTACGCATTTCCATATCAATTGTTTGAGGTTTTGGAATGATTTTTGTATTCAATCGATACATTTCAATTAAAACATCGTATAGCATCCGAATGTTTAGCAACATAACTCTACCGCGGAGCATGTCATTTTGAGCAAGAGCATCACGATAAGCCTCTACAGAACGCATATACATTTTGTTTGTTCGCCAAAAATATTTTAGCTGTTGTTCCTCATCATTTTCTTCTCTTACTTTGTTAAATTTTTCTTGAACAGTTGTACAATAACCTGTTGCATTCCAGAAATCATCTGCACCTATTGCTTGGAATATATCTCCATCAGAAGAAATTTGATCTAAAATAGCATCTACGCTTTGGGTGCCTTCTTTGGTTTTCTTCAGCTCAATTACTTGTCTCTCGAGATCTTTTTCTTCATCGAAGAGCGGTTGATCTTCTTCTGCAACAGCAAAAATGTCCGGACTATATTCTTCCATAAGGATGGTTTCATCTTCTACTTCTTCTGTCGTAGTAATATCTTCAATTGGTATTTCAGGTTCAATTTCTTCTCTTCTGAAGATTTTTTTTATCCATCCGAAAAGTCTCTTAAACATGTTTTACACAGATCCAAATATTTGAGATAATTTTGTGAAACTCACTTCGTTTTTCTAATTTTATTTATCAACTAAAATTGAATAGTTGATGTTTTTGATTATATTAACCGCTATTGCTGCTTCAAAAGCTTAAAACGTTAAAGTAGTTTTTTAATATATCCTATTGGGCACTTAATTGATGTTTAATTACCTTTTTTACTATTGATTCCAAAGATTTCATCAATGGATTAAAGGAATTCGGTCTATATTCTCGCTTGAAATGACCATTTCCATCTAAGAGGATGTCTCGAGGAGTTGTCCGTAAAACTTGTTGTAAATCACTTTTTGCTTGTTGACAAGAACCATGAAAGATATGATCTTCTACATTTGGAAATAGATCACTTACACCAGCACTATCAATGAGTTGTTGTACGTGTCTTTGAGATATTTTTTTACCCCAAGGTAAATCTTGTTTATTAACAAAAATAGTAAATGGTATTCTCTTGTTAACAATATCCTCTCCCTTCAATTCTTTGAGCTCCCTAAGTGACCAAACATTTTCTTCCCAATTATCTAAGTCAGCATCAATGACTACTACTAATCCATGAATACCCTGTAAAACAACTTTTCTAGTTTCTCGTAATCTTCTTTGCCCTGCAGTAGTAAAAACATGGATTTTGAAAAGATACTCATCAGTTTCAGGTTTATTGCCAAATCCAAAAACAGCTTGATCAAAGAATACTGTTCTGCCGCTTTGCTGATCTGCTACAGTAACAAAATCAAATACTCCTTTGGGGTCCTCTAAAGATTTCATAACCTTTACAGCTGTTATTGTAAATGTTTTTCCAGACATTGAAGGTCCCCAATAACAGATTTTCAAGGATTTTATTGTTTGATATTTGTGTATTAGCACAAACAAACCTCATTTTAGTTTTTTTACTGTTTTTGACAGTTAAGTATACTTTTAGCGAGCAAAAAGTGTTTTGATTTAACACTTCCCGTTTATTATTCTATAGGAATTATTGCTTCTCCACACTTGGAGCATTTATCTGCCCAAGGGATTTTTGCGTTACATTGTGAACATATACGTAAGATTTCAGTAGATTTGCTAGTTGGAGTAAGGATTGGTTCTGGAACAGGATAAACCATAAGTGGTTGTGGGTCGGGTATTGTATCAATTTCAATTTCTTTCTCTTCAATAGTGCCTTTAATTCTGTCAATATATGGATTAACTAGATCCAGTCGTTTATTGGCAGATTCTAATAATTCTGTGTTGTTTTCAGAAAGTTTTGCTGCGTTTTCAAAGTAACTTCTAGCTTTCATTAAATACATGTAAGCTTTATCCAATTCACTTTGATTAGAAAGTCCAACAGCAATATAAAAACAAGACATACCCAATTCAGTAGAAGCGAGAATTTTTACACGATTGTCAGATTCCTCGGGGAGGTCGAAATTCATCATAGCAAATTTATAAGAAGCTGCACCAGCAAAAAGCTTAGATGCTTTATCAAAATCACCTTGTTTGCGAGCAAGAAATGCCTCTGATTTTGTTATTTCTGCTTCGATTTCTAGTTTCCTTAACAAAAGCATTTGATAGAATGGTCTTGCATAGTGGTCTTCTATATCTGGCGACAATTTTTCTATAAATTCTATTGCACTTAGTAATGCTGCTAAAGATGATATATGATAATATCTGTACTGCAAACTTGTCTGGACATTTGATATGGCTCTTGATTGATACACTGCGGAAACAAGATAAAGTAGAATGGCTATTTCATAATTCTCTTCTACAATTCTCCCAAGATACCCATTATCTAGAGAAATCCAGCGCGTTTTAAGTCCTATCGATTCAAATTTTGTTTTCCCAAAGGTATTTGCAAAAATATTTGATATGGTTTGTAATGCTTGTATTTGGTTTGATGAATTTTTCGAAGGGAAAATTTGTTCTACAAACTCGGGAAGAGTTGTTTTTAATTCAGAAATAATTTTTAATGTCTTTTGATTTGCTTTCGTTTCATCAATAGTCTCTATGAGCTTAAGAAAACCTATCAAGAAATCTTTTTCTTCTTCAAGATATGAGGAAATCAATTTTGGGTCAAATGGAATTTTATAAAGGGCTTTCATTTATCAATCACTTCTTTTCACTATTATTCCACTATAATGATTGACCCAATTGCATCATCTAAGGATGGCCTATCAGGCATCATTTCTTTCTGGGTTTTTTCATCTGTTTCTACTTTCTTCAATTGAGGAGGACCACCGCGAGCTGTTCTAGTTACACTAGGAGCTGGTCTTGGTCTTCTTTCTGCTGCAGCTGTTGGAGCACTAGAGGTTGGATGTGCTGCTGTTGGTTGCCCATCCCTTATATCTGTCATCACTTTGGTCATTACTTCAGCAAATTGACCAAAAACAGATTGTAATGATTCTGCATCTTTAGAAGATTCTTCTGGACTACCAGTATTTAAACCATAAATTCCACGTTCGATTCTCATTTTCAATCTAATGGAATCACGAACCCATTCTGCTCTTCCTCTTGCAGCAACATTTTCGTTAATATATTCAATGATGTCCATGTGTTTAGCTGGACTGAGAGTAACAACAATATTCATTGTTTCAGAACTAGGTGTTTCAGGCTTGTCCCCTTTCAGAGAAATGCTGCGTTTTATAGTAGAAATTAAAGTTCTTCTTTTACCCTTGTCTAAATCTCGACTAACTTCTTTCGACTCTTCTTTCCACTCTTGAGGGATTGTCTTCTTCGATTTTTTACTGGAAGTGCTCTTTTTTGTGGGACTCTTCTTCTTTTCTTTAGAAGTTTTGGATATTGGTTTCTTAGAGCTCATTGTATCCATCATCTCCTAAACCGTTCACAAAAGTTCTTGAGAACAATTCAAATCCCATAGCATTAGACATTACGGGATCCTCAGGCATAGCAAGCATTTCTGGGTGATCGGCTAAACCCGCTTGCTCAAATCCTGCTCTTAATCGTCCGCCAAAAATATGCATTCCCCCACCACAAAGGATGACTTTCTCAATAATTGCATCAGGTGGTAGCGTACCAATTAATCGATTTACTTCATCTAAAATGACATCAGATATTATTTCTATATGATACTCTTTCATACTTGCAATATCCCATTTTTCTCCTTGAATAGTGAGAATATCTTTTTGTTGGGAAAGTGCTGTCATAAGATCAAAAGGACGTATTATTTTTCCTGTTTGATTTTGTAATTCTTGAGCAATTCTATGAGTTAGAGTATCTGTTGCTTCTTCTAAGCTACCGGAAGCTTGGCGCATAATTCTACCTTCATACAGGGTTAAGATATCTGTTGAACCGTGCCCAACGTCGATAACAATAGCATCTACTGCTCGTGATTCACCTTCAGTTTTAAGGGTATGATAATACGTTCCAAAAGGTTCTGGCATAACTATACAATTTTTTATCGTTAATTTTCGATGAAATTTTTCTCCGGTGGCTTCATTTTCAATTTTAAGATCTAGATCTCCTTTCAACCCTTTAGCAAGTTTAGTCATTTCTTTTTTAGAAGAGGCAACAGGAACACCAGTTGACATAATAATTTGATCATGATCTTTTTGGGTAATTAAAGCAAGAACTGCTTTTATTGCTAAAATGGCATCATTAATACTCTTTACTTTCCCTTCACTAGCTATTGCTCGTTTTATTTCGCTTTGCAATCTAGCAAGCTCACCAACATAAAGACTCTTCTCTCCATCAGAAATCACTAAATTCTTCTCTAAAGATTTATCTCCACTAAATCCACTCCAGCCTTGTAATGGAGTGCCAACTATAGATGGAATCTTCTTGAGATTATCAGCACAAGAGATTTTTATTGTTGATGTTCCTAAATCGATGCCAATTGCTCGATACGTGGGTCTTAAAGACATTGTGTATTTACTTCCCCCTCTAAGGGTTGAAATTGACTCATATACTACTACTAGATTTTAATACACTTAAAACCTATTGAATCATTATAGCATATTAGTAAAAAGTATTACCATTTTAGCATTATAATTTTGCAATGAAATGGACCTATGTGGGACAACTTTTAATATTTAATCAATATTCGAATATGTTATAGTTTTGTTAAAATGGGGATTGTATTACAAAAAATAGTCTTGAAATCTAAAAATTGATGGAGTGTAAAAAAATGTTCAAAGACCTATCAGCAAAAGAGCTAAAAGATCTATACGCTAATCGACCGTGGATAAATAAAACAGCATTAACAAACCTTTTTTTGTCTGCTTTTGCAGAAGCAGTTATTCCTGCGTTAGATAAAGCCATGGAAAGAATGTATAAAATTCTTTCAAGTACTGAATTCATTGCAAAAATGGAAGAGGAAGTAATTGATGAATCCGTTACTCGAGTAATCGAGATGATAAAAGATGA
>DAOUWQ010000038.1 GCA_030667035.1 Candidatus Heimdallarchaeota archaeon
GAGAATTTAAGGGAAAATCTTTTACTATTGAGATTGCTTCAGGAGCAATATTAGGTGGCTTAAGTGTTCTAATTGGATTTATGTGGGATTTGTACGTTGAAGGTCTTCTTAAAGGTCCTGCTTTTGCTCCGGGGATGACTTGGTTTGATTTACTAACAGTACCTATAATGGTTGCATTTTTTGTCTTCGGCATACGTAGTGGATTAATTGCTTGTGTTATTGGTTGTGGTGCAATTGTCTTCTATCCTAATGAAACATATGGTTGGTTAGCCATGATTCCTAAATTAACTGCATCTTTAACGATGTTTGTTGTTCCATGGGTGATTTTAAAGATTAGTGGACGAAATAAGGGACATGGAAAAAATCGTGTTCTCAAATCCTTAGATTATTCTTCAGATGCTCTTTCCCCAGTAGGAAATTATATCTTTGTTATGGTTTTAGCAATCTTATTCCGGTGCATTTTTGCTTTTATTGTTAATCTGTTCCTTGTAGCACCATTGTTTATGTTCCTATTTTCTGATAGATCAGTCTTTAATACAGTCTTTACTCAACCAGAATTTTTCCTAACCTTAGTAGGCGGTTATACAGCTTGGAATGTTGTTCAGGGAACAAGTGATGCAATAATTTCCTATCTGATTGTTTTTCCAACAAGATTGAACAAAGTATTCGGTATTTGGTAGGGGAATTTTTCTTCCTCTTTTTTTTCTTCATTGCCTCTACCTAAAGGTAATTTAATATACAAGGCGAATACTTCATAAAATGCGTCTAAAAAGTGCGCTTATATTATATCTGTACGCGTAACACTTTTTAGGGAGTTTGCATTTAACATATTACCTTAAACAATTTATCTTAATACGAACTAGAAAACCTAGAGTTTGTTACAGCTCAAAAAAACAAATGTTTGCCGAAGGTGATCTGTCGTTTTCTATTATAGATGAAATTGCAGATGAATTTGCGTGTGAGGTCTTAAAAAAAATGATTGCGATAACAAAAGAATTCAAACAAATGCTACAAGAATTGTTTGATGCTCGAGAAGTAACAGAGATACCCGTAGAGGACCTAGTTAAACTTCTATCCGTGAGCTTAGATGAATTGAGAATATTGCTGAAAGATGAGCAGATAAAAAGTGAATACAAACTCACACAAGCAAAAGATGGATCACAATATGTGAAAAGATTCCTTCAAACCGTACTAGAAGGGAAACAAATGACAATCTCACTCAATATACAATGGGACAACATTGGTGGGTGCCCCTGTTTCACCTGTCATGAACTTGACAGATGCGATATAGGTAATCCAATCTCTTCAGTTGATTGCCCATTGTTTAGCCGATGGTTATTTACTGAACCTCAACAAGAAGAAGAAAAAGAGTAGCCCTAGCTAAACCTTTTTTTTATCTTCTTACTTTTCCTATTAGCTTAATAGTTTGAAACGAATAACAAAAAATTAGCAGAATTAGTTTTTGGTATTCTTAAACATGACGTACTTTTTAAAGGGTACATCTTCAATTTGTAATAAGGTGAATTTCTTGAGTCATAGAGAACGAATGAGAAGGAGAGAATTTTATTATCGAGAAGCACAACGAATAGGTTATCGCTCTCGAGCAACCTTTAAACTCAAGCAGATTCAAGACAAATTTAATGTTTTTAAAATAGGTGATATTGTTCTAGATGTTGGTGCTGCTCCAGGTGGGTGGAGTCAGATTGCCACAGAATTTGTTGGTATTCCTGGAAGAGTGTATGCTATCGATATAGAATTCATTGAACCTATTGATTTCGTTATCTCTATTCAAGGCGATATTACCGATAAAAAAACCCATGAACGTCTTATGACTCTCATAAGTGAACCTGTTGATATTATTATAAGTGATTTGAGTCCAAAAGTTTCCGGTAATTGGTCAACAGATCATGCGCGACAAATATTTCTTACAGAACATGCCCTCAGATTAGCTGTTTCTGGTCTTTTAAAGCAGGGTGGTAAATTCGTGAGCAAAATCTTCCAAGGCGACCTTTATGAACAGTTTATTGCCAATTTGAAAGTATTGTTCACTGTTGTCTATTTATTTAAACCAAAAGCTTCCCGAAAAGGAAGTGCTGAAATCTATGTCATTGCGAAGGGATTAAAGAGAGGACCAAGAAAGAAGAGAAAACCAGCCAAAAAGGAAGAGCAAAATGATTAAGTATCCTTTAACAAAGGTCGTTGAAGGACAAACTGAAATCACAGTGCCTGATGTAGAAGCATTTAGAAAGTCACCTACAAGCTTTCCTCCTTCAGATGCACCAGTTTTTTACAATAAGAAGATGGAAATCAATAGAGATTTTGCTCTTGCTATTTTACGAATTTATCTTCAAAAGAAGAAAACGAAGGACGAAATTACTTACTGTGAACCAATGGCCGGAAGTGGGATTCGTTCTATTCGTGTAGCAAATGAACTCCCCTCTTTACAAGTACTAATGAATGATAGAAACCCTCAAGCAGTGAAGCTTATCAAAGAAAACATCAAAAAATTAAAGTTAAAAAAACACACAGAAGTTTTTGAAGATGATGCTAATGAGTTGATGTTGCGCCTTCGTGCTTCAGGGAGGAAAATAGATATCATTGATTTGGATCCTTTTGGTTCACCTTCTCCATTTACAGATGCAACCGCCCAAACAATTGGTAAAAACGGTTTACTAGCCGTTACATCTACTGATATGGCTACTATGTGTGGTGTCTACCCTAAAGCTTGTATACGGAAATATGCCTCAAAACCAATTCATTCTTTTATTGCCCATGAATTAGCAGTGAGAATGATGTTGGGATTCACAGCAATAGCTTTGGCACGACATGGAAAAAGTACCGTGCCGATTTTTGCTCACAGCACTGAACATTTTATTAGAGCCTACATATTTGTTGAGAAAGGTATAACTAAAGCTAAAAATGCAATGAAAAATTTAGGGTTTGTTGCTCATTGCACAAATTGTTATAATTTAGAAACAGCAAATGGATTGATCAATACACTTGCGAAACAATGCCCTCACTGTGGAGAAATAAGACAAATTGGTGGTCCTATCTGGTTAGGAAAAATGTATGATAAGGACTACGTTTGTGCATTGGAAAATGAATTGGTGCAAAATACAATTGCTTATGGCACTGCAAAGAAAATGCTCAAAATCGTTTCTTTAGTAAAAGAGGAAAATGAAGCTGAAATCTCTTCGGAAAAAAGTCATTTTTATTTTGACTTGCATCGAATTGCCGATAAATTAAATGTACCTTCACCAAAAATGGTCACCGTAATTACCCTCCTTCAGAAAAGTGGTTTCATTGCTTTTAGAACTCATATAAGAACGAATTCTATTAAAACGGATGCTCCTATTGAAAAAGTAGTTGAAGCAATTAAACAAGCTATCAAAGATTAACAATTTATAAGACAATCTTTTTGTTTCAAGAAGGTAGAGAATATCTTGAAGCCGATGTATCTTGCCGGAGTAGATGAAGCAGGACGAGGTCCTGTTCTAGGTCCCCTAGTAGTAGCCGGAGTAGTTTTACACCAAGATGATTTACCACAGCTAGTTGAAAATGGACTTGCTGATTCTAAATTCGTACCAAAGGCAAAAAGAGAACAGCTCTACCAAACAATATTAGCAAAAGCAATTGACTATAAAGTGATCATCATCGAAGCAATTGATATATATACGCAAAGAGCAAATGCAATAAACTTGAATAAAATTGAAATGAACTCCTTTGTTGAAATATTACTTTTGATGAAACAATGGTCTAAAGCTTATGTAGATGCTTGTGATAGAAATGCTAAACGGTTTCAACTAACATTACAAAATAGAGTGAATACAAACATAATCGCAGAACATTTTGCGGATCAAACCTACCCTATTGTTTCTGCAGCATCAATTATTGCCAAAGTTGTTCGTGATAGGGAAATTGAGAAATATCACAATGAATATGGTGTGGACTTTGGTAGCGGGTACCCGCACGATAGAAAAACAAATAGATTTCTAAATGACTATATCTCTCAGTATGGTAAGTTACCGATGGTCGCCCGAAAAAGTTGGGCAACTGCAAAAAGGGCTATTGAAAAACACGAACAATCAAACTTGGATGAGTTCTTTTCAAATGCTGAATGAACTAGCTTACTTTTCCTTACTATTTTTTTTCTTCTTTAATTTTGTAAGTTCGTCAATAGAGAGAATAGGAACTCCTTTGAATTCTTTCTGTTCGATTTCAGAACCAACTACAACTAAAGGATTAGCATTAGCAATTCTAGAAACATTGTAAGTTACAAGTATTTTTTTAGCAAAATCATCTCCAGTAGGTTTTCGAGTTATCCCTGTAATGGTAGTTATTGATTTTTCAAATTCATCGGTGCTATCGATAGGTTTTGCTAATACTCGAAAAGGAAATTTCTTGGCCCAGAGTTGATCTTTCATCCCTAAAGCATCAAAGTGTTTTTTGACATCTTTTTCGAGATCACTTTTTGGAGCTCCGGAATATTTCTCAGGTTGAGTAACTGACCCTATCCTTTGCATTTCATCGAACAAGTTTATTGCTTGAGTTAAAGGTTCATCAAGGAATTCTTCAATCATCATTGCAGTTTCAAGAGAGACATTTATCGTCCCGCGTTCATATTCGTAGACAGCCCGTTTTGATACGCCCACTTCTCGTGCGAGATCACTTAAACTAAGGTTTTTCCCAATTCTTGTCTCTTTCAAAAGATTACCATCAAATTTAACTTTGAATCCACCACGGTAAGCAAAGATGAGAGGAGGGATTTTATGGATTAGTAGGTTACGAAGCGTTTCAAGAGAAACAACGGGAATTTCATAACGGGAATAAACAACACCATCTTCAATAGCTGAATTACTACGGATACTCCTACCAACAATTAAAGGGAGACCACCAAGCATAGAAGAAAGTTTTCGAAGTTCATAGGCTTGATCTTCACGGAGGTTATCGATAGTTTCTATTACTTTTACTAACATAAGTAGAGATTGTTTTTTTGCGATAACATCGAAACAACCACCACAACCAAGTAAAGGAGTAGAAAGATCAAAATGGAGTACTTCAAATAATTTGCTAACTCCTTGAATGAATTGTTGGTGTTTGTCTACAATCAACTTCTTATCCTCCGTACATTCTTTGTTTAATTAGGTGGTTCTTTTTAATTGAAAAAATGATGCTGACTAATTGAAATTTGTCGCAAGTGACTTTAAAGTCTTGCGTTTTTTACGTATGAGAATCTGAAAAGAAATCACACTTTCTGTTTCTGAATAAGTAATTTCAATGGTTTTGCAAGACGCTCATCCATAACAAATATCTTTACTCCAGATTTGAGGTTCTTTTTATTTATGACCATTTTTTCATCAAGAATAATACCTTTAATCATAAGTTTAGGGTCAGCAAGGCCAAAAGAATAAGCAATACGTGTTGAGAGTTCTTCTATCGTTTCTCCATCTTCAATTACGAATTTTGCTTCTTCAAGTTCATACTGTTCACCACAAACTGGACACTTCTTGTTTCGTTCTAAACGGATGGTTGTTGTTGTTCCCGAAAGACCGTCATAGAAGAAATAATTATCAAGAGGATCTCCAACTTTCATTATTATTTTTAATGCTTCTTGACTTAGAATACCACCAATGATCATAGATAGAGTTGCAACAGCGGGCATTGGAGCTTCTTTTTTCTTGGGTAAATGTTTTCTTTTTTTGCCAACCGGCGAGCAAGCTTGGCTAAGCTTTTCTTGAGGAATAAGAGGTTGGCATTCAAAACACGGAGTTTCATAAGGAATGATTCTTTGGACATGCCCCAGAAAACCATACATACCGCCTGAGATGAGTGGTTTTTTCACATCTACTGCTAATGAATTTAACCAACGACGAGCATCAAAAGAATCCAATCCAGCAATTATAACATCGCAATCCTGATAATATTTGCGCTTTACTTCTTCTAACCTCATAGGCAATGAAATAATTTCGATTTCAGAATTTACTTCTCGTAATCGTTTTGCAGCAATCTCTGACTTATATTTCCGAACATCTCGTTTACGAAATAAAAACTGACGGTTCAAATTACTATATTCAATTGTATCCATATCACAGAGGTATATACGGCCGACACCACTTAAGGTTAAATTTGCAGCAACGAAAGAACCAAGGGCACCAACACCTGCTACTAAAGCAGTAGCATTAGTTAAGTTATCTTGATTCCACCCTTTAATTCTCATTTGTCGATCGTATCGTGACACGTCTCTCACTCGCTAGCTGTTAAGTTCTATAGTGCGAGATAGTTTAACATATAATTAATTCTTTCGTTGTAGAAACATTCACAGATTCTAATTGTAATGATAATTCCCAAAGCAATGATTTTTATACTAATTCAATCTGAAATATCACAGTAATTCTTTAACAAAACGTTAAAGAAAAGAGTTTTAAAAAAATAGGTGCAAAACAGATGCCCGAAGTTTACGAATGGCGTGGAGCCAGACCCGGAGACATAGTTTGGAGACACCCTGATGATAGAATTCAATGGGGAAGTCAAATTATTGTCAAACAAAATCAAAACGCTATCCTTTTCAAAGAAGGAAAAGCATATGATGTTCTTTCACCAGGAAGACATTTCATCACAACCAAAAATCTTCCCTTAATAACAAAGCTGTTATCAAAGATTGTAGGTTATGATCGATCACCATTTAATGCTGAAGTTATTTTTGTAAGTCTCAGCGACTTTAAAGGTAAATTTGGCGGTAGAACCCAAACAATGGACCTTGCTCCTTTGCAATTCCATGGAGAATACTACTTTGAAATAAAAGAACCAAGTCCATTCATCATGGAAGTTGTAGGAAATCAAAGCATTTACAATTCTGCAGCAGCTCTTGATTATCTAAGAGGTTTCTTCGTACAAACATCAATGGATAATCTATCAAGATTTAAATTGATCAAAGTAATGCAAGAATTGAACGAAGTAAGTGACGAGATCGAAAAAGAAATCTATCAACAAATAACCAAATGGGGTATAAATCTCATAGATTTGAAATTCCTCGGTGTTGATACTACACCAGAATATCGTGACCGATTGTTCTGGATGCAATCAGGAGTTTCCGCAGACAAACTTATCACATTGAAAACAGTAGAAAAATCATCAGAACATCTTGGAAAATCACCTGGCGCAGGTCTCGGTGCGGGGATGTTCCTCATGCCAGAATTAATGAGACAAGCCAATGAAACAAAATCATCTGGTAGAGCTGATCAAGATGCAGTAGTTCAATGTGCAAAATGTGGAAGCGATTCTTCACCAGCAGCGAAATTCTGTCCAAAATGTGGAACAGAAATGGGTGTCAAACCAAGAAAAGCAGGCAAGTTCTGCACGAACTGTGGAACACAAGTTGAAGGCAAATCCAAATTCTGCTCAGCATGTGGCACTTCGTTTTAAAGAGAAATCAAGTGATTTCTTCTTATCCCCTTTTTTTTGGGGAATTTTCTTTCTTTTTCAAATAATCTTTCCTTCAATTATTTAATTTGAGTAGCTATTTCTTAGATTTAATTCTAGTGAAAATATCGCGTAGCCACACAATCAATTTCACTTCAACAAAAACTCTTTAGCAGTTAGATAACTAAAATAAACCGTACGTGATAAAAATGAGTCAAGCGAAAACACCAAGAAATGTTCATCTGAAAATAGTAAAAGAAAAACATGAGCAATTACCAGCAGTAATGAAAGAAGCTGCTATTGAATGCTGGATTGTTTTTACTCGAGAAACAGCACAAATATCAGAACCAGTAATGGATATCGTTGTAGGAGGAGATGAAGTATGGCATTCTGCTTTTGTTTTCTCAAACATAAACGGAGCATTCAAAAAAACTGCTATAGTGGGAAATTATGATGTAAATGCTGAAAAAGATAAGGGGATCTGGGATGAAGTTCTGGGGTACAAAGAAGGGATTTCTGCAATATTAAAAGAATACATCGAAAAACTGAATCCAAAAAACATAGCATTAAATTACGATATAGATGATGTATCAGCGGATGGATTAACTTATGGAATGTACCTAACTTTAGTGAAAATTTTAGGTGAGAAAAAGGTGCTATTCACAAGTGCAGCACCAATAATACAGAAATTGCGTGGACGAAAATCAGAAACAGAAATAGAATTAGTAACTAAAGCATGTTTGCTAACCAAAGATCTCTACAATAGAATCGGTGCGCAAGTAAAAGTAGGGATGACTGAAACAGAACTACAACAGATGTTTCAC
>DAOUWQ010000005.1 GCA_030667035.1 Candidatus Heimdallarchaeota archaeon
AGGAAAGATCGCTGAAATTTGGGAAAAAGTTCGTGTAGCACAACATGTGGAAAGTGTGAAAAATAGATTAATCGAGTTACAACAATAAGTTGTGATTTCACTCTCTATAATTTTCATTTTCTAATTATTTTCCGAAGTTGTTAAATATGGCAAAAAAGCATCAAGATTCGCAAAAGAATAAAAAATTTAATCATCTAATTAATGAAAAAAGTCCGTACTTGCTTCAACATGCTGATAATCCTGTTGATTGGTATCCTTGGGGTGAAGAAGCTTTTGAAAAGGCACGTAAAGAAGATAAGCCAATTTTTCTCTCTATAGGATATTCTACATGCCATTGGTGTCATGTTATGGCACATGAGTCTTTTGAGGATCCTGAAGTTGCTAAATTAATGAATGAAACATTTATTTCGATTAAAGTTGATCGAGAAGAACGCCCCGAAATTGATAGTCTCTATATGTCTGTTTGCCAAATGTTAACAGGAAGTGGTGGATGGCCATTAACAATTTTAATGGATGCAGATAAACGACCATTTACTGCCGGTACTTATTTTCCAAAGCAAAGTCGATACGGTCGTATTGGTATGATGGAATTAATTCCTCGTATTCAGGATTTTTGGGAAAATAAGCGAGATTCACTCGAAGCTTCTGCAAAGGACGTTATTGAACAATTACAGCAAATGGAATATACACCCGGCAGTGAATTTACTATTGAAATATTGGATGAAGCTTTCAAAGAAGCTTCTATGCTTTTTGATGATAAATTAGGTGGGTTTAAAGGAGCACCAAAATTCCCAACACCACATAAATTATTATTTCTTCTCCGATATTGGAGACGAACAAACAACGAACGTGCGTTAGTAATAGTAGAAAAAACTCTTCACGCAATGCGTAATGGAGGTATTTTTGACCACATAGGATTTGGTTTTCATCGTTATTCCACAGATTCTTCATGGTTATTACCACATTTTGAAAAAATGCTCTATGATCAAGCACTTTTAGCTATTGCATACATTGAAACATATCAGGCAACAAAAAACAAATATTACCAGAATGTTGCTGAAGAAATTCTTGCCTATGTTTTACGCGATATGACATCTCCTCTTGGTGGGTTTTATTCTGCAGAAGATGCTGATAGTGAAGGTGAAGAAGGCAAATTTTACACCTGGTCTCCAGATGAAATTAAAAAAATTCTAGATGAAGAAGATAGTTCGCTTTTTCTTAAAGTGTATAATTTTGAACATGGTGGTAATTTCTATGACCAAGCCACTCGAGAGAAAACTGGCACTAATATTCCCCATTTGAAAAATTCGATTGAGAAAATAGCTATTGATTTATCTATCCCTATTGATGAATTAAATAAGCGATTAGATAGAATTCGAAGTAAACTCTTCTCAACTCGTAAGAATCGTATTCATCCTCACAAAGATGACAAAATTCTAACTGATTGGAACGGCTTGATGATAGCTGCTCTCGCATTAGCTGGGAGAGTTTTTGAGAAGAAAGAATATACTATCGCAGCTCAAAATGCAACAAATTTTATACTAGAGAATATGTTAGCAAAAGACTATCGTTTAAGTCATAGATTTAGAGATGGGGAAATTGCAATTCAAGGGATGGTTGATGATTATGCCTTTCTCATATGGGGTCTTTTAGAATTATATCAGACAACGTTTAATGAGAGGTTTCTTAAACATGCTATTTCTCTCAACGCCTCATTGCTCAAGCATTTTTGGGATGAAAATAAAGGAGCATTATTCTTTACGCCAAATGATGGTGAGCAACTCCTCATTCGCAAAAAGGAAATCTATGACGGAGCAATTCCTTCAGGAAATTCGGTTTCAATGTTGAATTTTATCAAAATTGCCAGAATTACTGGCAATGTGGAATTAGAGGAAAAAGTATCGCAAATAAATAAAGCGTTCTCGAAAACAATTGAGCAATCACTAATTGCACATACAATGTTTCTAAGTGCCTTGGAATACATATATGGTTCTTCATTTGAAGTGGTTATAGTTGGTAAGTTAAATTCAGATGATACTAGTGAAATGTTGAAAGCAATTCGTTCCAATTTCATACCAAATAAAATTGCTCTATTTGTACCGATAGGGGAACAAACACCAGAGATATCTAAAATAACAGACTTTGTACACTATAAAGAAGCAATTGATAATAAAGCAACAGCTCATGTTTGTATTAACCGTTTTTGCAAATTTCCAACATCAGAAATTGCTACAATGCTGAAATTTCTGGAAATAAACAAAGAAAACTGAAGTTTTAAGAAAAAGTAATTATACATAAGCACATCAATTGGAATAAAGAAATTCCTAATAAAGAGTGTTTAATTCGAAGAGTTGGGTTATATATGACAAATACTGAAAAAACTAAAGTTGCAGTTATTGGGATGGGATATGTTGGTATACCTGCCGCTGCATTAATTGCTGATGTAGACGGATTTGATGTGATAGGTATTCAAAGAAGATCTGAACGATCAGGCTGGAAAATTGATGCATTAAATAGAGGTGAATGCCCAATTCTCAATGAACCTTTGCTCCCCGAATTAATTCAGCGAGTTGTTCTGGAGAAGAAGAGTTTTCGTATAACAGACGAAACAGATCTTTTGAAAGATATGGATTTTATTTTAATTGATGTTCAAACTCCTACAGATAAAGAAACAAATCAACCATTATATAGATCTCTTAGAGAGGTCTCAGCAACAGTCGGACAAAAGATGAAGAAGGGTGCTGTTGTTGCTGTAGAATCAACTGTCGCACCAGGCACAACAGAATTTATTGTAAAACCAATTCTCGAAGAAAATTCTGGTATGAAAGCAGGCGAAGATTTCTTTCTTGTATTTGCTTATGAACGAGTAATGGTTGGAAGATTAATTAACAATATTGTTAACTATCCAAGAATAATTGGAGGGTTGACTGAAAAATGCACCGAAAAGGGAATGTGGTTGTATAAACACATAGTGAAGGAGAAACTTATTCCTGTTTCAGCAACAACTGCAGAAGTAGCAAAAGTTGTTGAAAACACTTACCGAGATGTTCAAATTGCTTTTGCCAATGAAGTAGCTCTTGCTTGTGAATCTCTTAATGTAAATTTCAATGATGTAAGAGAGTGTGTAAATAGTTTACCATTTAATTCTAATGCTTACAGAGATTTACATTTACCAGGTGCAGGTGTGGGTGGCCATTGCTTACCAAAAGATCCATGGTTATTGAAATATGGAGTAGATACCTATGGCAATAAAGAGGTTCCATTTGATGTAATTATCAAATCTAGAGAACGAAATGAAATGATGCCATCTCATATGATAAGTTTATCAAAAGAGGCTTCTGAAAAAGCAGGCATTGATTTCAAAAAATCAAAGATTGCCATATTGGGTGCTTCATTTATCGAAAATTCAGAAGATACAAGAAATTCTCCAACAGAGACAATAGTCAAAATCTTAGATGAAGAAAAAGTAGCTTGGATGATCCATGATCCATTAGTACGTCAAAGAGAATTTCCTTATACAATTTCAGATAACTTAGAAGAAGTTGTACAAGATGCAGATACAGTTCTAATTATGGTTAAACATAAAGAATATTATGATATCAAACCTGCATGGCTTAAAGGAAAAATGAAAACAGCTATTGTAATAGATGGTCGAGATGTTCTTAGTTTGGATGAATTTCGCAAAGAAAAGTTCATCTTCTATGGTGTTGGAAAACCTAAAATATAGATTGGGTTTTTCAAATATCCTTCATTTTATCTCAGAAAGTTGTTTGATTTATTATGTATTTCGAAATATTAAGTGACTGTTTTTATTATAAATTAAACTGCTAACTTTTAGTAAAACTTCTGTCTACGTATAAATAGAGCATAATAATAATTAGTTTAATCAAAAGGAGGAAATTTTTATTGTCTGAAAATGAAGACGCTTGTGAAATAATATCTAAAATGAAGTTAACATTGACCACAGGAAAAAAGTGGGGAAGTTCGACGGATGACCCCGTTAAATTAAACATTGGGGATTACTCTTGGGAACTTGACCATCCATTTTGTGATAGTTTTGAAAAGGGTAAAACAGATGTTTTTGACCTTACTATACCTGAAGGATTAACTTCTGACTGGTTTCAATACTTCTGCTTTAAGAAAGAACATCCAATTATGGGTGCTAAATGGTTATTAACTGGTGTAAAATTGGAAATTAATGATAGAGTTATCTATGATTCTGGTGAAATTGAGATTTGGTTTGAAGGTGGAAAAACACATTGGTGTGTTCCAGAATTCAATTACGGCAAATGTCGAGGCAATGTTAGCCCTGATTTTGACGTTAAACATTAGTTGATAGATTTTTTTCTATCTTTTCTTTTTCTCTATATAGTCTAAGTACTATTACTTTCTCTCTAAAGATAAAGTACTAATTAGAGTATGTCTATTGATGTCTTAGTAGCAATTAATAGTGAGAGAAATGTTTATATAGCAATATAGAGAGATATACCACCAAGGTAGTCCTACTCTACTACTATTCAAGAGAGTATGACCCACTCCTTATCGCAGTACAAAAAAACACTATTGGAGAATATTAGATTGTTGAAAGATAAAACTCAAAGGGAAGAACAAAAAGAATCAGAAAATACATGCAAAGTCTGTGGATCGAATACACTAATAGATGACAAATCACGTGGAGAAAGAATATGCACTTCATGTGGTGCTGTTCAAGATATAATTATTAGTTCCGGTCCTGAATGGAGAGCATTCACTAAAAGTGAACAAAATGCGCGAGAACGTGTTGGTGCTCCAGCTTCAAACCTAAAAATCGATAAAGGATTAAGAACACAAATCGGTGCAGGTTATAAAGACATTACAGGTAAAAGTTTAAGCCCATCAACCATAGCTAGAATGAATCGTTTAAGATGGTTAAATAGGAGAACAGGCAGATCTGAAGCCCGAAACTTGCGTGATGCAATTTTTGAATTAAAAAGAATCGCAAGTCAATTAGGCATCTCAGAAGATATTAACGAATCAGCTGCTATTTACTATCGAAGAGCATTAAAAGCAAAATTAATTCGTGGTAGAAGTATAGATTCAATGACTGCATCTGCAATTTATATTGCTTGTAGAACACACAACGTCCCAAAAACGTTGAAAGATATCTGTACAATAGCTAAAGTTGACAAGAAAGAATTAGCTCGATGTGTTAGAGTATATATTGTAGAACTTGGTATTAAGCCAACACCAATTGATCCAGCCCAGCTAGTTTCAAGATTAGGATCTGAGCTTAAAATCACAATGCATACACAAAACAGAGCCATTGAGATTCTGCAAACTGTCAGACAATACAGATTAGATGTTGGTAAGAATCCAATGTCCATTGCCGCAGCAGTGTTATATATAGCAGGGATTCAAACTGGCGAACGAAGAACACAACAACAAGTAGCTTTAGCAGCAAAAACTACTCCAGTCACTCTTCGAAATCGATTCAAAGAATTGGTTGCAGCATTAGAAATTGGTCAAGTTACAGTTAAACGTGGCGCAGCTGCTACACCAGTATATGTTAGAGATCCTTATAAATTTTAGAGGATTGTAACCTCCTCTAATTTTTTATCATAGACTTTTTCAAATTTTGGCGGCGAGAGTGAGAGATCACCTACTTTCGCCCCATTCCAGTTATTTTTAAATCATTCATTGGAGATTTTATACTATAAAGAATACTTTTGTTTAGATTTTCTTTGGTAAAGGTAATAGAAAATATTAATACCTAGTTACAAATCAACAATACTAGAAAGAAAAGACTCTTTTGCTCAAAAAATAGAAAAATTTACAGGTAGGTTATAAACACATGTTATGGGCTGAAAAATATCGACCGCGTTTGCTCAAAGATATAATTAATCAACAGGAAATTAAAAATCGCTTGAAAGGCTTTATTGATGCAAGTACAATGCCTCATTTACTTTTTGCCGGCCCACCAGGGACAGGTAAAACCTCAACAGCATTAGTGTTAATTAATGAATTACTAAGCGATTTCGATGTATTTGGTCGTAAAGAAGATAGTCTTCAAACTAATGTCCCCTATCTTGAGTTAAATGCTAGTGACGAAAGAGGAATCAATGTTGTAAGAGAACGAATTAAAAATTTCGCTCATTTAATGGCTATTAATGCACCATTTAGAATCATTGTTCTAGATGAAGCTGATTCAATGACTTCTGATGCTCAGCATGCTCTTCGCCGAACTATGGAAAAATACAGTTCTACCTGTCGTTTCATTTTGATTTGTAATTACAGTTCTAAAATCATTGAACCCATTCAATCTCGTTGTGCAGTTTTTCGTTTTGCACCACTTAGTAAGAAGGATACCAATAAGTATCTCCAAAAAATTTTCAAAACTGAAAAGGTAGCTATTACTCCTGAAGCAGCAGAAGCAATCATTTATGTTTCCGAAGGAGATCTTCGACGAGCAACAAATATTTTACAGTCAGCTGCAATTGCAGGAAAAGAAATATCTGAAGAGGATATCTATAAAGCAACTGGAAAAGCACAACCTCAAGAAATTCGGAAAATGATTAAGTATGCAATTACAGGTGCTTTCAAAGAATCTAGAAAACTTCTTCTTGAATTAATCATCAAACAAGGTCTTTCAGCACAAGATATTCTGAAACAAATCCATCGTGAAACTACTGTTATGACTGATATTGATGATAGAACAAAAGTAGAAATGATAAAGATGATTGGTGAAATTGATTTTCGTTTAACTGAAGGTTCAAACCCGGAAATCCAACTGTCTGCACTTTTAGCACATTTAGTTGGATTAAAATTGGAATGAAAAATTAGAGGAAATGATTTCTAGAAATCATGTTCCTTCTTTAAATCCAGTTAGATATTCTTTTTGTTCTTCCGTTAGCGGTTGTAGGTTAATCTTGTGTGATTCAAGGGCCATTCTAGCAACATAATCATCTAATTCAGCTGGAATATCAATTACTTTTATGGGTAATTCTTTTCCATTTTTTGCTAAAAATTCTAATGCAAGTGCTTGAATAGCAAATGACCCATCCATAATTTCTAATGGGTGTCCTTGTCCTGCTGGTCTTGCAAGATTTACTAAACGTCCTTTTGATAGAAGATAAATAAGTCTGCCATCTTTCATCTGATATTCTTGACAATTCTCATTTATTTCTTTAACATTTGTTGCCATCTTCTCTAAACCGTCGATATCAATTTCTAGATCAAAATGTCCGGCATTAGCTAGCATTGCACCATCTTTCATTTTTGCGATGTGTTTTGCATCAATAACCTTCTTATCACCTGTTACTGTAATAAAGAGATCACCAATTAATGCGGCTTCGTCCATATTCATTACCTCGAATCCTTCATACAAAGCTTCTAATCCTTTGTGCCATCCCGAAGGTTCAGTTTCATCTGCATATGGCATCCGATCTCCTACTTCAACAACAATTGTTCTTGCACCCATACCACGAGCTCTGGTCGCTAAGCCTCTACCACACCAACCATAACCAACAATAACAACATTTTTTCCTGCAATCAAACTGTTTGTAATTGACATTATTGCATTTAGTGCAGATTGTCCTGTACCAAATCTATTGTCAAACAAATGTTTAGAATAAGCGCCATTGGCATTTGTTATTGGAAATTTCAATGCATTTTCTTTTTCCATCGCTTTTAATCGTATTATACCAGTGGTGGTTTCCTCACTAGCACCAATAACATTTTCAATTAATTCTGGTCTTTTAAAGTGAATAATATTTATTAGATCAGCACCATCATCTATCAGCAAATTGGGTTTTGAATCCAATACACTATTGAGATTTTGGTAATATTCTTCTGTATTCTGATTTGCCCATGCAAATACTTCAATGCCATCAAATTTGGTTAATGCTGCTGCAACCCGATCATCTGTTGTTAAAGGATTGCAACTTGCTACTCGGACAGTAGCTCCACCTGCGCGAAGTGTTCTAATTAGTTGTCCTGTTTTTTTCTCTAAATGTAATGCTAAACTAACTCGTAAATTTTTTAATGGTAATTCTTTCTCGAATCGTTTCTTAATAGCATTTAAAATAGGCATATTCTTTTCTGCCCATTCAAGTTCTTTCATTCCTTCATCAATCAATGTTAAATCCTTTACTTTACTCAAAATTATCGCCTTTCTGATATGAGAATATTAGTTTATATAATAAGTTTTGGTGAACTTGAATTAAAAAGAATATGAGAGGATGAGAGTGATTAGATTAATCTCTCATCAAATGTTTTTTTGTTTATCCAGCCCTTACAAGGAAGGGAGAAAGAATTTTATGATTCTGGTCTTGACCAGAGTTCATCTCGAAGTAGATCTCGAATTGCTACTCGAATAATTTCACTTTTATTTGGATATTTCTTAGATTTCACTAGCTCTTCTAATCCATCAAGGAATCCTTCTGGAACGTGTACTGTTAATAGTCTCATCAAGTTTATTTACACCTCGGCAAGAGAGCACCATAGCAATCGATCTTTCACCTCAAAAGACTCACCTGCTCTTTTGAGGAAATCGTTATGTATTCCCTAGGCATTCTCTAGATATTGTTTGAAGATATATCTCTATTAAAAAGAACAGTAAGTCTAGAGTACTACCCGGGTATTACCCATAAAATTAGCTTTTTGATAATATTTGATGAGAATCATGGTGATTCATTAGTTTGAAAGTGTTCCTCTAGCTTGCATAGAATAGCTTCTTCATCCTTAGAAATCATGCCATCCTCTAAAGCTAATTGACGAATATTGGATATTAGGCGATTTTTGAAACAGTTCGTTCTTAGTGCTTCTGTAATTCCACCTTCATCTTCAATACATTTAGCAACTTCTTTTTCAAAAGCTCTAATATCAACTTCAATTTGAGAGAGCAAAAGAGATTCTTCAGGAGTAATTACTCCATCCTCCATTGCTTCTTTCATTACTGCATCGAATAGACTACTAAGGAATGGTTTGAATAATTCTTTATAGACCATCGTCCTACACTCAATATTCAATTTATCTTTCTACTCTTTTGTATGTTTTGATGATAGTTATTAACTATTTATAGAATTTGTTAATGCAAATCATTTAACACTATTTTTTCAAGGCAATTGCTTCAATTTCCACACCAACATCTTTTGGTAATCGAGCAACCTCAACAGCAGCTCTTGCAGGAGGATTTTCTTTAAAGAATTCTGCATATTTTGCATTCATTTCACTAAAGGTATCCATATCCTTCAAGAAGACAGTGCATTTCACAACATCGTCCAATGTAGCGCCTGCAGCCTCAAGAACAGCTTTTACATTTTTGAGTGATTGTTCAGTTTGGTCAGTAATCGATCCTTCAACCATCTTACCAGTTATTGAGTTGAATGGGATTTGACCTGACACAAAAATTAGACCCCTGGCAATAGTGCCCTGTGAATATGGTCCAATTGCTGCAGGAGCATTATCTGTTTTAATGATTACTTTCTTTGTCATAATAATTCATCTCTACTTAATACAAGAAAACTTACTTTAGTATTTTTTGCTGTAATTATTTTCTGAGATTATTACTCTTTTGAGCATTAAAAATTATAAAGGTTTAAAAGTCGAGTTAATCAATTTCAATTATATTCAGGTGAGTTATCAGATATGGAACCATGGGTTACTGCAATTATTGTTTTAGGTAGCATTATATTTGTTGTTCTTGCCCTCTTTGTATTAGGAGGAATTAAGATTGTTTTGGAATACGAACGAATAGTCATTTTTCGTTTAGGAAGATATGTTCGAACTATCGGACCAGGTATGGTTTACATTACTCCATTCCTTGAAAAAGGCCGAAAAGTAGACATGCGAATAATTACACAAGATATCCCACGACAAGAAGTTATTACTCGAGATAATATCCCTGTATTAGTTAATACAGTGGTTTACTTCAAAGTTGAAAATCCACAAGATGCTGTTATTAAGATTGAAAATTATGTTTATGCTGTTAGGCAATACACACAAGCAGCGTTAAGAGATACTACTGGTACTATGGAATTAGATCAAGTACTAACTGAACGCGATAAGATCGCTGAAGATATTAGAGAAATTGTCGATAAAGAAACCAATGAATGGGGAATTGATATTAAAGCTATCAAAATCCAAGAACTTGAGTTGCCTGCAGAAATGAAAAGAGCGTTTGCAATGCAAGCAGAAGCAGAAAGAGAAAAACGAGCAATAATCATTAAAGCAGAAGGCGAAATGATTGCTGCCGAAAAGTTCGCTGCCGCCGCTAAAATATTGTCTACAGCACCAGGTTCTCTTCAATTAAGAACTTTGCAGACAATAAAAGATATCGCTCAAGACCCCAGTGAAAAGATTATTATCTTTATGCCAAATGATCTAACTGACGTAGCTTCAAAAGTTATTAGAAGAACTTCTAAGAAATAATAGGGGTAATTAGATTGTCAATAAAACGCAATACAAGATATCTACAATTTGCGTTTAATGGTTCAATGCAACAAGTGCGAAGAGTACTTCCATCTATACAATATGACCCAAGAATCATCATTGAAGCTGGAACTCCGTATATCAAGCAATTTGGTATGCCTGGTGTACGATTGATTAGAAGATTATGGAAAGGCATGGTTGTGGCTGATCTAAAGGTTACCGATGGTGCTATAGAAGAAGTACAATTTGCAGCGAGTGCAGGAGCTAATGCAGTTACTGTAATGGGTTCTGCACCTACAGAAACATTGGACTTTTTCAATGAATATAGTGCGAAATTGGGCCTTTATTCAATGATAGATATGCTCGGTGTAGATAATCCTCTAAGAAAACTTTTGCCATTAAAGCATAAACCCAACTTTGTAGTTATACACAAAGGACGAGATGAAGAAACAAATAGACGAAGTATAATTCGTTACAAAGATATCTCGAAAATTCGATCAAAGTATGATGCCTTTATCTCAGTTGCGGGAGGATTAGATGTAGCAAATATACGCAAAGTATACTTCAATGGAGCAGATGTTGCAATATTAAACATTGTAACAAGTACAGCTCCGAATACTGGTGTAGTTGATACTACAAACTTTCGGCAATTAATTCCCGAATTATTAGCTGAAGTAGGGAAGTAAAATAAACAACATTAACCTTGGGAAATTCTTCCCGAGATTTTTTTCTATCTCATTTTAATAAATTAGAAAAGAATATGGTGACCGAGCGGGGATTTGTTCGAAAGGAAGCCGCAACCTCCATTCATTGAACCCCGGATCCCTACCATATTGGCAGAAATGGACTCATCCATCCTTGTCCCCAAGGTAGAATCATACCAAGCTAGACCACCCGGCCATTCTTAATTGGTTTTTTTATTACAAAATTAAAAAGCTTTTCTCTTTTATGATGTTGTAGTGTTTCAGTGAATAAATTCTTTTTCAATTAGTTTTTTACATTCTTTTTGAGCATTTGCTAATAAAGTAGCTATTTTTTCCCTATTATATTCATTATGATAAAATTCGTAACCGATTGTTTTCTTAATTACTTTACTAAATTGAGAGTTGCTATTAATCAGTGGTAAAAATCTATTCACATACCAATAAACATAGTTTTGTATCTTTGGATAACCTGGATATGGAACAACAGGTTTTTTATAAAAGTCTTTTAACCATAGCAAATTAAGTTGAGTTGTATTTTTCATATGGTGTTCATAGATAAACAAATCTAATCCAACTTCTCGTCCGAGATGTTTTTTTGCAGTATTGAAATAACGTCTTACTCCTTCATTTTTAATTATCTTAGGACATAATGGATTATCATTTGAAAAGAAGGGATTATCATGTACTAGTTTATCACACAATAAATGTAATTTCCATCCCAACTCAAATGCTTTGTGTCTTTGACTTTCTTTATTATAAAATTGCGCTGGTGGAATTTCTTGATGGTTGAATATTGTTAATTTCGGAGAATAAAATGGAAAATATCCTGCGTCCGGACTCCAGGACCCAATAATCATTGGTTTTATAACTTCTTCTAGAGAGAAACCTTCTGGCAATACTTTCAATATCAAATACATATGTGCAAGAAAGTACATGATTCCACATCATTCTTTTTCGAGTATATCGTTGAGTACTATTCGGATATATATCAGTCTTTAATTTATCCTTGTTAGCATTAGTGGTTGTTTATAACAAAATTAGTAGTTTAAAAAGGCGCATTTGTAGATTACTAGTAAAGGTGTACTAAAACTTGTCCTTATTCAGTAAATCAAATAGTGAATATTCTCCTACTGCAGAACCTTCCTCCCTTCAAACGAAGGAGCAAGACAATTGTCTTATTTGTAAGGTTATGCGTATTCGCCATGAAAAAGCCGATCTTGTTAAATGGATTTTTTCTACTGACAAGTCTACTTCTGAAAAAGCTGAGCTTGCGTCTTCACTTACTGGCATTACCTTTGATAAGGAAGTCATTGAATGCATTCAAGATCCAGATATCCAGAAATTTCTTTTTTCGAAGTAATCAGTCCTCTACTTCGACTGGTTCCTCCGTATCAGGAGTCAATATTGGTTCTGCTTGAGTTGGTTTCTTTCTCCGCATTTGAGTGAATATTAACACCCAAGGAGTGATTAATGCTAGAATTGCTCCTAATATAGATAGGAATATCGCCCAAGGTGGCAAGCTAACTTTTCCGGTAAAGTATAACGTAATAATAAAATTCCCTAGGGGGTAGACTCCATCTAGATGAAGTAGGGTTGTATCATTTTCCGCTGTAGGAATGAAAATTACTGAATCACTATTGCTATTTTTCGAACTTCCTTCGAGTCCTCCTAATAATGTTAAATCACTGAAATTCAATGACCATGAATACAATTCAACTACACCTAATGCATTTAGTGCAAATTTCAAACTGTAAAAATCGAGATTTAAATCATCAATATTGAACTGGAAGTCTTCTAATGAAATTGAATAAAACTCTTTTACATCTTCTGGTATAGTGATAGGAACAAGAACCTCCTCTTTATCCATAAACCAATCAAGAGCAAGTATCTCCTCATTATTATTAATATTTCCAGATACGGTTGCAGATCCGGTTATATTAAACATTGGAGTCATAACAAATGCTATTGTATAGTTTAGAATTGTTTGTTCCCATAACATTACAGGGTCGAGATTTGAATTTACGGTCAAATTCCTTCCAATGAATGTTTTAAATGCAGAGAGATTGAGATATTCGGGTATGCCTGCATCTGCTAAAGATATTAAATCAGAAGATCCAAACGGAGTAACAAAGGACAAACTTCCTCGAAATGCAGCCCAAAAAGTACTTGCTTCAGCAGTTAATTTAATTTTGACATTGGTTTCTTCACCCGCATTTACTCTCTCTGGTGCTTCGATAGTGATATTGATCGGTGATGTCAATCCGACGTCCATAAATAGACTTAGGTTTAATCCTAAACTTTCATTTCCAATGAATTGATTTATCTCAAATGGTCCAATTGAATGGTTGAAATTTAGTGACC
>DAOUWQ010000026.1 GCA_030667035.1 Candidatus Heimdallarchaeota archaeon
ATTTATATTTAATTTATTACATTATATTATTAAATTTAATTTTAACTTTAAAATTATAAAAATTAATATTATCCTTATATATAAAATCATAATTGTTGATGTTAAAAAATGACTCGAGTATCCTCTGTTAAAAGAAAAATGCATCTAGTTACTACAGAACGGAAGGATCGATACGATAAAACCTCTCTTGTGCTAGATTTAGAGAAATGCACAGGATGTAACCTTTGCTGGACTATTTGTCCAAGATATGCAATTGAGCGTGGACCAATTGGAGCATCTTTAAGGGATCGTGTAATTGCTCCACCAATAAGAATCAATTACCACAAGTGTGTTTTTTGTGGTTTATGTGCTTATATCTGTCCATTTGATGCTCTAGCTTTAATTGTAAATGATAAACCAACCGAGAAAATAAAGAGTGGGGTCTCAATACCCTTTCTTAAAGGACACAAAATAAAAGTTAGCAGAACAGGTCATACTGCACTAAAATTTATTGATGGAGAAATATCAGTCGATGATGATGAATGTCCTGGAGGGTGTTCTACATGTATCGATGTCTGCCCTGTTGAATGTCTTACTCTACCAGTATCATCTAAAGAGAAACCTTGGGAAAAAGTACCAAAAATTGGTGTGGATAGAGAAAAATGTCTCTTCTGCGGTGCCTGTCTTTTTGCTTGCCCAGCAAATGGTGCTGTTAAGTTAGAGCGGACTGAGATTAAGTGTAGTGAAGAGGGTTCTGAGAGCAAAATATGGAAAAATCTAGAAGCAAAATTGAAAAAACCAGTACAATCTCGAGACTGGTTCTATGAAGAAAGAGTAAAAACAGCTCCTGGTGGTGGACGAAAATTAGCTCCAAAAAGAAAAGAACTAAAGGAATAAAAATTACTAACGGTTATCTCGTCGATCCCGCAAATGGAATTGTTGGGGAGAAAAAAGATGTTTTTGTTATCGATGGGAAGATTGCCGAAGAAAGTGAAATTCGTTCAGATATGAAAATCAAGGTCATAGATGCTTCGGGCAAAGTTGTACTGCCTGGAGGAGTTGATATTCACGCTCATATTGCCGGTCCCAAAGTAAACTCTGGAAGGTTACTCCGCCCAGAAGATCATATTATTGACCCATTAACTAAGACAGATGTTGCTCGTTCAGGAACTGGAAGATCTGTTCCATCGACATACTACACTGGATATGCTTATGCTCGTTTAGGTTATACTTTTGCAATGGAACCTGCAATGCCTCCTCTAGAAGCTCGACATACGCATGAAGAGTTAATGGATATCCCGATTATTGATAAGGGCGCCTACACTCTCTTAGGGAGCAATTGGTTTGTTCTAGAACGCATTAGTGAGATGAACAAGGATGAAATGGCTGCATTTGTTGCTTGGTTACTCAAAGCATCTGGTGGTTATTCGATTAAACTAGTAAATCCTGGTGGAGAAGAAACTTGGGCTTGGGGGAAGAATGTTCATACTTTAGATGATTTAGTGGGCTCATTCAAAGCAACTCCAAGAAAAATTATCAAAACATTAGCCGAAGTAAATGAACGATTATCTTTGCCTCAAACAATTCATTTGCATACAAATAATTTGGGTATTCCTGGTCATCATGATGTAACTATGGAAACTATGAATGCTGTAAAAGGGATTAAACCCGGAAAAGGTAGAAAAACAAATATGCATTTAACCCACATTCAATTTTCTTCTTATGGTGGTAAGGGTTGGAATGATTTCTGTTCTGAAGCTCCAGAAATTGCTCATTATATCAATAAGAATGACCATGTTTCTTGTGATGTCGGTCAAATTATCTTTACTAATACTACAACAATGACCGCTGATGGTGCATGGGAATGGACCTTGAGAGGAATAACCGAACACCTAGCTTGGTCACCTCGTTCTGGTTCAAAATGGATGAATACTCAAGTGGAACTTGAATCTAGCTCTGGGGTTGTACCTTATATCTTTAGAAGAAAAAATCCTGTAAATGCAGTTCAATGGGCAATTGGGTTAGAATTTCTCTTAATGATTAAAGATTTAAACAAAGTAAATATTTCAACAGATCATCCAAATGGTGGTCCATTCACTTTCTATCCAACTATTTTTAGCTGGCTAATGAGTAAAGAGGCTCGAGAGAGAATGATTTCAAGAACTGATAAAGCAGCGAAAGAAAAAACATCTTTAGCAGAACTAACACGTGAATTTTCATTAGCAGAAATTGCTCAAGTAAGTAGAGTTAGTGCAGCAAAAATCCTCGGATTGAAAAATAAAGGTCACTTAGGTATCGGTGCAGATGCAGATATTGCTATCTATGATTTCAAATCACCATTGGAAGAGTTAAACAAAAATTATAAAGCTGTGGAAAAAGGCTTCGGAAAAGCTGCTTATACAATTAAAGATGGGGAATTAGTTCTTAAGGATGGAGAAATTGTCTCAAGTCCATTTGGTAGAACATTTCGCGTTGAAGCAAATATCCCTGAAGATTGGACACTTCAAATACGTGATGCAATTGAGGATCGATTCAGAAAGCACTATACGGTTAGCTTAGCAAATTACGCAGTGCAAAAGGAATATTTCCCAAATGAAGAATTAATCACAACCGAACTACGATAATATTATTTGGTGAATAAGATGAAGCAATTTATACTGACCCAAAAACAACCAGTAATTAATCCCAATATTCCAGTAGAAGCTGATGTTATATCTCCTGATATTTTTGCAAAGAAGAGTATTGAGGAAATAAAGAAATTGATAATCTGGCGTGGGAACAGACAATTAGCTCTCGAGGAAATTTTTAGTTTGTCAGGTGCTGAGCATGCTGGAGACTCTCCGGGAGAAATTGAGATATTGCTTACAGGTGAATTATCAAAGTATAAGCATATTGGAGAAAAAATGTCTGAAGGTAAAATTACAATTAGAGGTTCAATTGGAATGCACTTGGGCTCACTCATGTCTGGAGGTAAAATTGTTGTTGAAGGAGATGCACACGATTTTGCGGGAGCAAATATGACTGGCGGAGAGATCCATATTCAAGGTAATGCAGGACATTATTTGGGAGGGTCAATGCGTGGAAATTGGCGTGGGATGAGTGGTGGTAAAATCAAAGTAGATGGTAACGTATTGAATGAGTGCGGCATTTGGATGAGAAAAGGCATTATTGAAATCGATGGTTCCGCAACAATGTTTCTAGGGATGCATATGCATCGAGGAACAATTATTGTTCATGGAGATGTTATTGAGAGAGCTGGAGCAGAGATGACAGGTGGAGAAGTAATCATCCTCGGAAAATTACATAAAAACCTTCCATCTTTTGAATTCAAAGAAATAATTGATAAACTGCCCGTAGAAGGATTTGGAACAATAAAAGGTCCCTTACTAGTGTTTGTTGGAGACTTTGCAGAAAGAAAACAAGGAAAAATGTTCCTTCTAAAAAAGAAGAATGAACATTTAATCGATTGATTGCAATTACCCAGTAAATACACTTCTTGAAGCAACATCATTCACTGTTTCTAAAAGATTAAGATTGTCAATATCTTGGCTGATATTAATACTTCCATTAAGATTGATTTCTAAATCCAAAAGAAAACTGACTTCTTTAATTTGTATTTTAATTTGTCGAATTTTTGGTTTGTAAGTTTTTAGTGTGAATAAAAATGTCTTATCTGTATGAGTGATTACTTCTAAATTTCCAGAGAGATAATCGCTAATCGCTAAATCGCTAACAGTTATCGTTTGAGGGATAACTTTTAATCTCGTTTTTGATAATTTTAAATAAAATTGTTCTAAATCAATTTCGCAGGGAGAAAATCGCAAGTTAATTTTCTTACTTAAGAAATCGATGGCTCTTTTAATTTGAGGCGTTTTTCCAGTAAAGATACAAAGGAAAATACCTGCGGGTGTTTCCAAATCTGTGGGAGGGTCGAGTATCTTTATTTTTGATGCTTCATAAATAACCATATTTTCTGATCGCATTGCTGGTAGAGTTCTATGTGGGAAAAAGAATTTTCTCTCCTTCATTCGATAATATTTGCCTTGGAAATAACTGCTTGCTAATGGGTCGAAGGTAATGAATTCAGTATCAATAGAAGGATCTCCAAAATCAATACTAGCAAATTGCTCTTCTGTAAGATGTTCTTCTCCTATCAAATATCCCCAGAAAAGGCTAATAGTGTTCATATTGTTAAACCCTCACTAAATTTATGATATACTTACGTTTTGCTACTTAATAAAAATTTCATTGTAACACTTTGGTGGAAAATCATTGATTTTGCATATAGCGTTGCTGTGGAGTTAATTCTTCTTCCTCCTCAGCTTCTTTAAGCATTTTTTGTCTAATTTTAATTGTCGCGTAAACTATTATGCTGAGAAAAATTATTACCACAAGTGCTGAAATCAAACCAATTACAGCTGGTGACAGAGAACCCGCATTTGATTCTAATTTTAAACTTAAATTCGCTTGTAGAGTGTCAGAATTGAAAAATACGAAGAAGATTTCTCCATTCTGATTAGAAGTAACTTTTCCTGTATCTGTTTTTCCTTCGATATATGCGAGACTTTCAAAATAGTTAGATCTTTCCAATAAACTCATAGTTTGCATTGCTGTATAATCGCTGTCTGAAACAGGTGTTCCTTGGATTTCTATATCACTTGTCCATTCAAAACTAAAGACTGTATTAGCAGTTAAATTTTCATCCTCAAGTATAAAGAACCAACTTTGCGGTGGTAAAATGTACGATTTTTCAATTGGTTCAATACTATCACCTATAGAATATGTAAGAAATTGTGTTGAAATAGATAACAATATTACAAGTGAAAGAATAGTCTTAGTTTTAGATTTCATTTTTCATTTCTCTCGCGAAGTTGATTGCAGTATGGGTAAGTATCTAGTATTTATTTAAACAGCTTTTTATTAGTTCTTCCTTTAAGTAATTCTTCCTGAAATAGAACTTGTATTTGGTAGTACTACAATTCTAATTATAGTATCAATTGCCTCATTTTATTATTATAGAAGAAAAAAAAGGAATTAAGAGAGAATCACCGATAAGAATTATTTATTCTTTAGAATCTCTTTAATTTCTTTAAGCTCGCTAAGAATAGCTGCGTTGATATCTGTAGGTTCTATAATAGGATAATCTTCTTCTTCAAGACTAGCAAGGGGGGTCATAGGTTTGAATTGTTTAATTTTCTGACTAAGTGTTTCATAGATTTCCTGATATTGAATTAATCCATCGATTTTTTCTTCAGGTCCTTGATTAGTACTATATCCGGCAGTATGTATTTGTATTCTGCCTATTCCAATGATCCTATCTATCGGTCCTCTTACAACTGCAATATTGGTAATCGCTCTTAATGGTACAACTTTCATTACTTTCTGAATAAATCCCCTATAAACAATCATTTCCTTGTCTGTCAATTCATAACGAATTGAACGATAGTAGAAAGGAAATAAAATAAATGCACATCCTAATCCTGCGACGGATATACCTCCTATAACGTACCCGATTATCCAAATTTGTGGATTGTATTCGATAATAAACATTGGAACTAAAAATGCTACCGAAAAAAGTATTATGGTTAAGAAAACAATTATTGAACTTACATAGTATTTGGTCAATAGTTTTTTATCTGGTTTAAATTCGAAGTTTTTTTCTTTTGACAGGTTCCCACACCTCATTGATTGCTTGGTTTTTCCTCAAGACAATTCAAAGGTTTTTACTGAAGTAATTTCTAGAAATAGTAATAAAACTCTAGATTTGCCTTCAAAAATATTGATCTTTCGACCAAGATATTTTGGTCTGATTTTGCTTTTAAACCTTCGGAAATTATATTCTGTTGTTAGCTAAATATCTCTTGACAAAAAATAAAAAATGAGAAAAAGTGCTTTTCAAGACATATTTCACTAATTTCCTTAGAAAGAATTTTTAAGTTATTTATCCTTAAGAAGGATTATCAAAAATATTTATGACTACGTACCATATGAATACTAGTGCAATCGGTCATGAAATTGATATTTTGGAGGAACATTGTAAATGCCAAAAAAAGACGATAAACCTAAAGCAAAGAAGTCAGAGGAAAAAGCTAAAACTACAAAAACAAAAGCTACGAAAGAAAAAGCTACCAAAGCAAAGGCAACGAAAAAAGCTACTAAAACCAAAGAAGAGAAACCAAAACCTACCGAAGCTAAAGAAGAGAAACCAGAGCCTACCGAAGCTAAAGAAGAGAAACCAGTGCCTACCGAAGCTAAAGAAGAGAAACCAAAACCTGCAACCAAACCACAATCCAAACCAGAGAACACTATTTTCGTTGGGAATAAACCCGCAATGACATACGTCTTAGCTGTAATGACTTGTTTCAATGAAAATAAAGCAAAAGAAGTCAGAATCTGCGCTCGAGGTCGAGCAATTAGTAGTGCAGTAGATGTTGCAGAATTGACTAGAAATCGCTTTATGTCTGAGCTTAAAGTGAAAAGTATTATAACAAGCACAGAACAAGTTCAGCGCCGCGAAGGTGGCGGGATGGCAAACGTTTCTGCGATTGAGATTATATTATCAAAGTGATCATTCACTTTTCCTTTATTTTTTATTATTTTTTTCTTTTCGTTTTTCTCTAGTGAGCTCTGAATAATCGGAGGATTTAATAAGTAAAAAAATTCTAGAGGGTGTGTTCATAAACACATTCATTAGGAATTTGTTGGTGCTCTTTATAATGAAAACAGCAATTTGTACTTTTTGTGCCCAAACTGGAATGCTTTGCAAAGATTGTCAAACGAAAGTAAGTAATGGAGAGGTTTCTCCAAGCGAAATTGAACTATCCAAAATTGCCGCTGAATTCGAAAAAGTTCATCCCCTTTCATCCAAAGTTAATATCATTAAAACTATTGAACGGCCAACTTTTATTATTTTACTTGTTTCACCTGGTGATACTAGATTTCTTACAGGTGGTTCTTTAGACTTTGATAAACAACTTGAACGGAAATTAAACAAATCTGTAAAGATAATGGAAAAAAGCAAGAATAAAAGAAAAACCATTGATGAGGTTTTTGCTCCTGCTGTGATTACAGGAATTAACACTCTTTTTGTTCCAAAACGCAATGCAAAACCAGGACAACCTTCTATTGAAGAAGAAATGGTAGTTGTTATCTCTGCTGAAGATAAAGAAAACCTTCCAGGCACAATAAAAGAATTAAAAGAATTAGTAAAACTCCTTACCGGGGAAGAAATAAGAACTGAATTTCGTTAGATAGTGTTGACTAAAAAACACTCTCTGTTTTTTCCTAGTAGTAAATAGGTGAAACCTTCATAAATTCTCTTAAAATAATTGTTGCATAAGATCCGCGTCCTAAGGAGAATTGTTTGTTTACAAATTTGTCATTTTCATTTTCTTCAAAATTAACTGACCAATTTTTTGGGCTGATATCTATGCGTCTGTTTGTTCCTGAAAATTTCATATTCGGTATATGTGGTAATTTAAACTGATCAAGAGTTGTTCCATCTTTCTCCAATAACTCATTTAGGTAATCATTTAATCGGTTATCCTGAAGGTCAGTTTCATATCCAATTATCGGTTGAACTACACCATTATCCGTAAAGATGTCATCTTTCTTAGGTCGAATATTGCCATCATTTTTCATCCTTTCTGATAACATCATATTCCAAATAAATGATTGATAGGCGTGTACGAACATTCTTCGAAGATTCTTTGGTAGAACGTTGAATGCTCCTTGAAAATTATTTGGATATTTTACTAGATGGCGCAGAATATTTTTTTCAAACATCATCTCAGGAGGAAATTCCTCCATACAGGTGGCATAATCCTGTGTCTCGAGTAATTTTTTCCTTGTACTTGTGGTTTTTTCATGTTCATTTTCAGAAATTTCTGTTAGATACATCCAAATTGCTTCTTTGACATTTCCTAATAAAATCTCTCGTCCAACTTTGTGAGAGATAGGTCTTCTTGACCCAAACCGTTGATGACCAAAATAATTAGCTACTCCGCCAAACTCTTCAATTTCTTTAGTAATCGCAGTAATTCTTCTCTGGATTTCCTCAAATTCATGTGGACATTCTCGAATTGTGATTGTAAAATGATTGCCTGCAAGATTTCCTAAATATGTTTTATAAATTGTTGTTCTCGGAGAACGAATTGTTATTCTTGGCAACTGCAACTCCAATAGCTTTTCTCCTGGAACTTTCCAGATTGTTGCATGCTGAGCAGTGTGAGCCGTTTTATCTTTTGTACCTGCAACATTAATATCCTCTTTCTGAACACGTAATGCCTTACAGATATTGTGTAGTGCCCTTTGACTTTCGATATTCTTTTTTATTAAAATAAATTCAGTAAATAATCCGGGTTCATCTTCACCCAAACTAAAATTCTCGTCATCCAGTTTTATAATTCTACCATCTGACAAAATTTCCTCTACCTTGAAATCTTTAGGAAAAAATCTAATTCGCCCACCAATTCCATCCGTTGAAGAACTAAAATATCTAATTCCCATTATCTGCTCAATTGGATGACTTTCTCGTAAATTAGTTGCATTCATCTGAATTCCTCTTCAATTCGTTATTCTATAACAATTTCAAATTAGAAGTAATCTGATCTATAGTATTATTTGGTGCTGGGCCAATAGCAACAGCTGTAGGTGTTCCTGGAGGAAGTTCTGTCATTCCGGCATCATTGATAAATGAACAAGGTAAGTTTTTGCTTCGAGCTTTTTGAAAAATTAGTTCTAGATCTTCTTTTGAAGAAACCTGTACAACAACTTTCTTTTGTCCTTCATAGAACCAGGTTTTCAACCAGTTTTGTTTGTTTCTCTTCGCTTCTTCCACGCAAATAACTGCAGCATGACTTGCTTGAGCGGCAATTTTCCCTTTGGTCATTTTTAAATCAGTTCTAATAGCAATAACCATTTTATATTGAAAGTTGGTATCATTCATTCTAATTTCGCTCGCATTATTAGAAAACCATTTACGATATATTATTCTTTTCAATGTTTAAGTTTAAACTTGCTTAAATTCACTCACTTTCTCAGCTAAAAATATAACTACTGTACCAAATTTCTTTTAACGAAGCAAGTGAATTTATTTTCAGAAAATAAGGTGGAA
>DAOUWQ010000460.1 GCA_030667035.1 Candidatus Heimdallarchaeota archaeon
CAACAATGTCTAGTGACTTTCCAACCTTGAATGCTTATCAGACAACTAATCAAGGTGGAGATTTTTATGGTAGTGATATTTTTCTAGCGAAATTCAGCTCCTCAGGCACTCTCCTCTTCTCAAGTTATTTTGGAGGTACAGGAGATGATTGGGGTTATGGTGTAGCTGTAGATTCAAGCAATAGGATTGCTATTACAGGTAGTACTTTTTCTCAGGATTTGCCTACTGCCAATGCTTATCAAAGTAGTAAAAGCGCTGGTTCCGTTGATTGCTATGTTACTGTTTTCAATTCTGCCGGCAGCTCTCTTGTCTTTTCAACTTTCTTAGGTTCTACAGAAAATGATGCCGGGAAGGACGTAATCTTCGATAATGCTGGTAATGTTGTTGTCGTTGGATCAACTAGTTCGACAGCATTTCCAATCGTTAATGGATATGACAGTTCATATAATGGTGGAGCTTATGATTGTTTAATTGGTAAGTTCGAGATTGATGGTTCTATCATTTTTTCAACATTTCTTGGTGGCACTGATTACGATAATTTTGAAAAAGTAGCTGTAGATGCTGATGATAACATTATTGCTGTAGGTAGTACTACTTCCTATCGTTATACTGTAACTGAGGATGCTTTTCAAGATACTTTTGGTGGAATTGAAGCTGGTTTCTTCGTGATACTTGATTCTACAGGACAGTCTTTAGTTTTTAGTTCCTTTTACAGTGGAATTGGTAGGGATCGTATATATGGAGTGGCTGTTGATGCTGCTGGAAATATCGTTTTCTCTGGTTATACAGCTTCTAATGATCTACTAACTGAACAACCATATCAGTCCACATACAATGGTGGTACTTATGATGGTTTTGTTTGTAAACTCAATTCCAGTTTAGATTTGGTCTATGCTACGTATCTTGGTGGAAGTGGTAATGACATTGGTCAAAAGGTTGCTGTTACATCTGCAGGCAATATTATTGTATCTGGATATACTGCTTCTGGAAACTTTCCTGTAGTAGACGCTTATCAGGACACAAATGCTGGAAGTTTTGATATGTATATTACCAAATTTAATCTTAATCTGACACTCCCACCTGAAACTCCAACTGGCAATTCAACAATTTTCATTGCGCCACTTGTTATGCCTTTCATCTTATTCCTCGGTCTATTCTATAAACATCAAAAACGAAGAAAATAACTCACTGTTTGAGGTAGAACTATCTACCTCTTCCCTTTCATTTTTAGTCATTAGCAGAATTTTCAAACAGTTTTATTTTAATTTTCAAGATGATAAAATGTAAAAGAATAAATAAAAAAAGTAGTAAAAAGAAAAATGTTTTTCTAAAAAACCAAATTTAACCTGATTTTTTAGAAATTCTTTCCTTTTGTTTTTCTGCTCTTGCTGATTTTTTCTCCTCTTTTTCTTTGATTTTCTCTTCTTTGTATTTCGTATATTCTTCTGGATTTACTATGTATTTTTCGCCGCTAATAAGTCCTATTAACCAGCTGAGGAACGCTAAGAGCAATACCCCATTTGCAAATCCAATTATGAGAAGTACTATTGGGTAAACAAGTGCTTCATTAACTATTTTATTTCCATCTACTGCGTTGGCGATAACCAATGTTATTACCGTAGCAATGATCCAAAATGTAACTATTGTGCTATATAGAACAACTCTGTAGAAGAATCGCTTTTGATAATGTATGAGTTTATCATTACCAAAGGTAAACCGTGAAATTCCCTTTTGAAATCCATGATAAGCACTTTTCATCCATCCCCAAACAGTCTTTGGGAAAGTTAAAATTGCTGTAAAGAATGCTTTTACTTTCTTCATAAATTTGCCTGAGAAATCTACTTCACTAACAATCACTGCTAGAATTACTATTCCAACACCCAATACAATTAGTATTACTAAAGGAATCCAAAATCTTTCTCCAGCGAATAGATAGAGAACGGCAACTACAATTCCATCCCAAATCCATGTGATGGCAGCCCAGATTATATCAACAAAAATCACCTCAAGTATATCCACAAAGAGTGCCCAAGCAATACTCCATTCGAAATTAACAAAGAAATTTTTTATTGCTAACCATACGGGGTCCATGAAATCAAATGAAATGAATATTGCAATTACTGCTCCTAATGTTCCTGCAATAAAATAAAACATCGGGAGTGATCTTAAGAACCCTACTTCATTGATATATCCTTCCGGTATCGTATCACCATCTTCTTTTTCTAACAATGTTCGATCCAAATCTTCTTTATCATTTCTGGATAGAAATTTGAATGTATCTCTGATTTTCCAATAAGCATAAACATAGGGAAATATGATGATCTTTATTATTATCCAGAAGAAAAGGCCTATGCCACGTAAAATTCTCAATGGATGATAGAATTTCTTTTGCTTGATTTTTTCTTTTCTTTCTCTGCGTTTTTGTGCTCGTTCTTGCTGTCTTTTTGTTCTTTTTTGAGCACCAGTGAGTTCTTCTGTATCCTTCTTTTCTACTTTTTCTTTTTTGACTTTAACTTTTGTTTCTTCCTTCTCCGTCTTATCATTCGTCAATTTTGTTATCTCCTGAGATTATTA
>DAOUWQ010000406.1 GCA_030667035.1 Candidatus Heimdallarchaeota archaeon
AAACTATGTATAACCATCATTAATGACATAGAAAAGATAAGAATAAAAATCGAAGCAATAAAATTAGAATTTAGAGACCCATATATTACTGCTGCTCTGAGACTGCCAGTTGAAATAGTTACTCTTTCATCTACATCTTCAATTCTTTTACCAAAAACTTTCTCGCGGATTTCATTTGCTACAGTTTCAATAATATAATCATTATCTACATCGATATACAACTGAGTATAGACATCAGTAGAATCCAGAGTTAATGAATAGATTGATGCAATATTGGTTACCATACCAATTCTAAAATTAGTTGAACCTTGTACGGGTTCTACTTTGTATAAAGTAGGCCAATAGTTATAGAAAACAGAAGCAGTAACAGTGTAATTGTGTTCTGCCTTTGAACCACCAAACCAATAAGAGTATATTATACTGAAACTATCACCTTCTGTTAAATCAAATGCTTTTACTTGATCTTTTTGAACGAGAACATTAGCAGTGGACCCTGATTCTGGTGGCTGCTCTAAAATCGTTAGTGCTTCCTCTAAATCATTTTCCAAATATTCATCCTCAAAGAAACCAACATTAGCAAACTCCGTGGAATTTATACCTACTATAGAATAATAGTACGTTGTACTTCCTCGCGATAAGGGTGAATATGTTAATCGCGTAACATAGGTGGTATCTTCAACGCCCTCAATCGCTTCGATATTTGCTCTGAAATCAGGATCATTCATAGATATTCCTGAAATCACTATATCAGATCCAATATCATAAGCAGCATTTTCATAATCAAAACTTTGATAGGTATCTGGTATTACAATTGAAACAATTGCCATAGTAAATGTAAGCGAGATTAATATCAATGATCTCATCGAAGCACTTCTTCTTCGACTTAAACTTCTTAATGAAATACTAATTATTTCGAGTTTATGAAATTTCCAAGAGATTTTCGAAAGCCAATTAGTTATTATTGGATATAATCGTGAAATGAATAAAACTACTCCAACAATTACTAGTATTGGTGCTGGTGCACCTAAGACTCGAGCAAAAGCAGCAGAAACTGCTACATTACGAAGTTGGATAAAGGTGATAATCCAAGCGGTTATACCTACAATTAGGAAGAATATATCAATATAAAATCGTTCCCAGAATGGTTTCTTGTTTTTCCTTTCGCTGAAAGCTTCCTCAGAACGTATTTTACTTAAATTCCAGATGTTTCCAAAATTTACTAGCAACGACCCGCCAAAACCGGCTGCTATTATAATTTCAATTATGAAGACATACAATTGTGGAGTTATCGTTTCCCCTTGAAAGCTTAGAAAAGCATCACTCTTTAAAATTAAAAATGAATAAGGATATGCAATGATGAATGATATTACAATTGCTATTACTGTAAAAAGTAATGTTTCACTTAATAACATAAAGAGAACCTCAAATTGAGAAGCACCTCTTTGCCCTAACAAAGCAAGTTGACGTTTTCTGCGCTTTTTAACCAAATTAGTCGAATATGCAGTTAGAGAAAGTGCCATACTTATTATGGGCACCATAAATAAAAGAGTAAAAATCTTAAAAATTTCAAATTCAGATGCAAATCCCTGAAGAATGTCTACTAGGTCTAAATCGATATGTACACCATCTGTTAAATCTGTAGTTTCAAGAGAAGTACGTAGTTGTTCTGAAAAAGAAATTAATCTCGTTATATCGTCCCCAATTTTAAAAGCATTTATTTCGTTCAAATTGAAAAGCATAGAACAGACATAAGTTTGTAGATTAGGGGCAACCAAGGAAGGCATACCTGTTAAACCAGACGTGAAATACATGACATTTTTATGGAACGTTAATATCATTTCATCATTATCTATAACTGATAATAAATTGTTAATTTTAATAGCATCTTCTGAAGTGCTGTTTAGGCTGTTCTGTAAATCGTAGACATTAATAATACCTGTAATATTCATCTTTGCTCCGGCAGCAGGAATTCCTTGTGCTACACCAGCCCAAATATTTGTAAAATCATAAACAACATATAGGTCTTGTTCACCAATACTAATATTTGTTGATGTAATGCTTTCTGAGCCTATTAACACAATAATTTCATTTGAGCTCGTAGGCATGTGTCCACCTTCAATTAGATATGGTTCCAATATGTCAAAAAAGTCTACAGGAATACCAACCATTGATAATGGCATAAGTTCAGTACTATTGTTATGATTTCGATCTTCATAAGGAAGAACAACAGCACGACGATTATACCATCCTCTATATGATAAGCGACCTTGCAATCCTGAATCACTTATTGAAGTATCCACATATGAGTTTAAATCGGGAATCAAAGTATCCTCTTGCCCAAAAGAATTGATCATATTATTTGGTGTTACTGTTATTTGCTCTTCAGGATGATCAACTACATATTTATTGAAAGCATTGAATTGATAACTATATAGAAAAATTAAGCTTGTAGAGATTATAGAAAGACTTATTCCTAATCCTATAAATGCTACTAGAGTATATTTTTTATTAACGAAAATCATTCTTAGAAATAGATTAATTTTCTCAATCCCTCTAGATATTAAGCTCATCAGATATACTACCCAGCTAATCTTTGTAGAAGTCCGTTTTAAGCATTTATACTAATATTATTTTAGTTAGATATTTCTATTTGCATTAAATTAAAAGAAAATTTGAAGAATATTAATGGATTATTAACAATAATTAAATTTGATGGAACGTAAAGGTTATTTGTGGTTCACTTTAATGGGCAAAAATAAACACTTTTCCAAAATTGCACTTGGTTTTATTTTACTAACGATGTGTGTAAATATTAGTTTGTCAAAATCACTAAATTCTCAAATTAATCAGGAACAAGAGTCTATAAAAGAACCATTTCTTACCATTAACTCCGTCGCGGAAATAGAGACCTTCTTCGGAAATACCTTTTGGAAAAAGGAGGATTTATTCGGATCAGCAATATCATCTCCAACGTTAT
>DAOUWQ010000324.1 GCA_030667035.1 Candidatus Heimdallarchaeota archaeon
AGAGAGCAATAGAAACTATTTACGAAAGACAAACCTTATTGCATGAGAGTGCAAATCTAGGCACTTGGGATTGGAATCTTGAAACAGGAGAATTTATTGTCAATAAACCTTATGTTGAAATGCTGGGATATTCTCTTGATGAATTAGAACCCAAAATATCCTCAGTGAGAAAGCTTATCCATAAGGATAACTCTTGTGTTACAGATTTGATTTTAATAGATCCTAAAAAAGATTTACTGAAATTGAAAAGTGTTGAACATCGAGCGATAAGCAAATCTGGAGAAATCAAATGGATTCAATGTATAGGAAAAGTAGTTGAACAAGATAAGCAAGGTAACCCGGTAAGAGCAATAGGATTACACTTAGACATTACTGATAAAAAAACAGCTAATCAAAAAATAATTGATAGTGAAATGCGTTATCGTCAAATATTTGACAACATTGAGGAAGTTTTCTTTATCACTAATTCTGATGGTAAAATTATCGATTTTAATCTAAAAGGTGAATCTCTTTTTGGATATTCTAGAGCACAAATACTAAAGTTAAATATTACCGAACTTTATGCTAACCCAAAAGATAGATTAAAATTCAGAAAAGCAATTGAAAAAGAAAGCTATCTGAGAGATTTTGAATTAAAAATGAAAAAGAAAGATGGAACAATAATTGATACCTACGTAAATGGAACTGTTAGAAGAGACAAAGCTAACAAAATAATAGGCTATATTGGAATCATCCGAGATATTTCAAAGAGCAAAGAACTTGAGGAGAATATCCTTAAGATTCAAGAGCAATTTGATAACCAAACATTGAAATTGATTCAAGATTTGCAAGAGAAACTGGAAGCGATTCTACAAACATCTTCTTCCTTAGAAGCTGAACCATCTGCTCGTATCAAAGAACAAGTAAGTGCTCTTTCATCCTTAATTAGCGAATACCATAAATCATTCAATCTTAAAATCGTTTGAGTTGATTTTTTCATTTCCCCCTCATATTCTTTCATTTTCTAGTGTCGTTTTACTTGGCAAAGTGAATCTTTCCTTTATCCAAAATATATTTTAATCAATTTACTCATTTATTAAGTGAAAGGAAAGGAAAGCAATGGTTACAATTTTAGTCGTAGATGACAATAAGAAGTTGAGGGAAATATTTCGACTCATTCTGAAAGAATTTGAAACGATAGAAGCAAGTAACGGTTTAGAAGCAATTGAATTATATCGGAAATATTCACCGGATATTGTTCTTATGGATATTCTTATGCCTGAGATGGATGGTATTAAGGCTACAAAAGAGATATTAAAAATAGATTCCAATGCAAAAATCACTGCTATTACAGCTTATTCTTCAAAATCTAAGGAAATTCTTGATGCAGGAGCTCTAGAAGTGCTACAAAAACCTGTCAGAAAAAATATTCTTATCGAAAAAATAAAAAGATATATCACCATTTAATGAAATTTCAAATATCTATTCAATTTATAACTAACAAAAATCAGTTCATTTTTTTTGCCGATTACTGTTCGAAAAGTGCCACAATCCCACATCAATTATAAATTGTTAAAATAATTAATATACAAGTCAGACTTTACTTTAATGTGAGTGATTGTATTGGGCGACATTAGACTGTTATTGGTAGATGATGATAATAGTTTTCTTAAGCTAACGAAATTATGCTTAAAGAAGATTAGAAAGAATCTAAAAATAACAACAGCTACTTCTGCAATAGTTGCTTTATCATTACTCAAAAAACAATCGTTTGATGTCATTGTTTCTGATTTTCAAATGCCCAAAATGGATGGCTTAGAGTTTCTACAAAATGTTAAGAAGCTTTACAGTGATATTCCCTTTATTATTTTTACAGGTAAAGGAAGAGAGGAAGTTGCTGTACAGGCATTAAATCTCGGAGCTTCATATTACTATCACAAAGCTGGAGAAACAGAAACACAATTTCGTGAATTGATCAATTTAATAGAACGTGCGGCTTATAGAAAACGAGCAGAAAGATCTTTACAAGAAAGTCAAATGTTGAATAAAGTACAAATTGAAGTTTCTCCAATCCCCTTGGTATTGTGGGAAAGAATTGGGAAGAATTATCTTTTAACAAGTGTTAATGATGCTGAAATTGAATTTGCAAATAGATCTAAGGATGAACTTCTCAATATAACAGCTGTTAAATATTATAAAGACAACCCGATTTTATTTGATTTAATTCAAGACTGTTTTAGAAGTAAAAATGCAATCACTCAAGATGTAAATTATGCTAATATTATTACTCACGAAAGCAAATGGATTAGAGTTCAATGTACTTTTGTTCCCTTACAAAAAGTGCTTATTTCAATTGTAGATCTGACAAATCTAAAATTAAAAGAATTGGATAATCAGAATTTGATAAATCAACAAGAGGCTATAAATGAATTAGCAATTGTGTTAGGGGAAACCCAAGATATCAAGGAAGTTTATCGAACAATATACGCTTTCTCTTTGAAAATTATGGATGCAGCTACATTCATTGTTTCAGCTTACGATATTAAGAACAAAACGTTCACCGCTAAATTTGGAGTGGCTGAAGGAAATGAAATGGACGTTTCCAAATTTCCTCCAATTCCTTTGGAAGAAAAAGGAAAAGGCACACAAAGTAGAGTAATACATACTGGTGAAATATACTACCCAGAAGATTTGGAAAAAGATCTATCAGAGGTTAAAACACGTTATACCTTTGATGAAAAAGAAAATATAATTGAAGTACCACCAAATAATAATTCTAAAAAGTCAGTAAAATCCGCAGTTTATGTTCCAATGAAAAATGCTGGCGTAATAATCGGTGTTTTAATCTTCCAAAATTTCGTTCCTAGATCATTTACAGATAAAGATTTAGATTTACTAACGACCTTTGCAAATGTTTCAGCTATTGGTATTGAGAATGTAAGATTGATTGATGATTTAATGAGTTCGAATGTTAATTTTGAAGAGGAAAAAACAAAAGCTCAAGAATTATTGAAAGTTCATGCTCAAATCAATCAAGAATTACGCAGGAGAGAAGAACATCTTCAAAAAATAATTGATTCGTCACCAATTGGTATCTATCTGTATGATTTGGATTCTAGGGAAAATTTAATTTTCAAAGGAAGCAATCCTGCGGCAGATCAAATAATGGGTTTTGATCATCAGCAATTTGTTGGTAAAACTATTTCTAAAGTATTTCCGGCTTTGAAAGATACTGTTGTTCCAGATGAATATTTGAATATTGCTAAAAACGGTGGTGTTTGGGAAATTGATCGAATGGATTACAAAGATAAATTTTTTTCAGGGTCTTTTGAAGCGAGAGCATTTCAATATAAACCCGGTTCAATTGTTGTTATGTTTAGTGAAATTTCAGAGAGAATAATTGCACAAGAAAAAGAATGGAAACGTGTAAATGATTTAACATTTCTTTCTCAGTCTGTAAAGGAATTAGTGGGACTTACATCAGCACAAGAGATTTATCATTTTATTGGGTTGAAAATGAAT
>DAOUWQ010000446.1 GCA_030667035.1 Candidatus Heimdallarchaeota archaeon
AAACAATGAACTTTGGTTATTACCTTATCGATGAGATAAAACCATTTTTCCTCACAATTTGGAATGTTTATTCATTCTTTGCTACTTTCGCTAATTTAGATAAATTTACACCAAATACAAAGAAAACAAATGCTTTGCTCAAAGAAGGACTACCAGAGCTTGATCGATGGCTATTATCCAAATTAAATGCTCTAATATTGACTGTACGAAAATCTTATGAAAAGATGGAATTTAGAGATGTAACTCTCGAGTTAGAAAAATTCGTTGAATTGCTATCGACCTGGTATGTTAGAAGAAGCCGTAGAAGATTTTGGAAAAGTGAAAATAGTACGGATAAATTTAGCGCCTATTCAACACTTTATCAGACACTACTTACATTAAGCAAGTTAATGGCACCCATTGCTCCTTTCTTTACTGAAAGGCTCTACAGAAATTTAACTCAGAAACTTCAAACTAAAAATGTGTCTAGCGTTCACTTGACTGCATTTCCGAAAGTCAAAAAATCATTACTTAACCTAGAATTGAATAAAAAAATGGATTTAGTTTTAGAGCTAGTTCGTCTCGGAAGAGCTGCGAGAAGTAGTACAAATATCAGATTACGACAACCGTTACCAACAATGAAAATATGGTGTAGAAACAGTGAAGACGAGAACGTAATTCAAGAATTCAAACAAGATTTGCTGAATGAATTGAATGTTAAGAACATCAAATTTGTGAAAAATCCTGGAAAGTTATTCAAATTAAAATTGAAACCTAATTATAAAGTTCTAGGACCGAAGTTGAAGAATGCTCTCGCTCTTCTCGAAGAGAGTATACAAAGTATGAGTCAAAAAACCATATTAGAAGTCTTTAACAGCACAAATCAATTGTTAACACTCGAACTGGACAATGAGCAAAAAGTGCAATTACAATTAAATGAAGACTTGTTTCTGGAAACGGAAGCATTGGGAACATTAGCTATAGCTGTGAGTAAAGAAAATGCTGTTGCATTGGAAACTACCTTATCGCATGATCTAATACTCGAGGGTTATGCAAGAGATGTTATAAGACAAATACAAAATCTACGAAAAAACAAGGAGCTTCAAGTAAGTGATGAAATAGAAGTATTCTATGACGGAGATAAAGAAATACTAGAAGCTATACAAAAACATGCAAAATACATCAAAAATGAAACCCTTACGAAAAAACTCAGCCGGAAAGAAATGCTAGAAGATTCATATAGAGTACAATTAAATGATTCAAAACTATTTTTGGATTTGAATGCAATTTCCTAACACGAGAGTTTGTTTAGATGTGGATGGAAATCCACATTTCCTCTATTTTTAAGATACATAACTAAAATAAATCATAGAAGATATTATTGCAAGGCAAATTGCTGCAGTAAACCAAGTAATGGTATGAGTAAATGCAAATGTCAGATTTCTTTTTTGGGGATTAATTTTTCTCGACGTATTTCTATTGGCAAAAGTAACTGATCTTCTAGGTATACCTAAACCTGATAGGATGAATAATGCACCTGCTTCTCCAAATAACACCCAAGAAAGAACTTCTTCTTGGGATAAATAAGTAGGCACTCGAACCGTTAAAAAGATCAAACCGTTGAGAATCAATAAAAAACCAATAATCATACTTAATGCTTGTGTATAGCAAGGAAACGTAAGGCGATAAGAAATTACATCTTGTCTTCTCACAGTCGCTACTTCTAAATTAATTTTAGAAAGAACTTCTCTCAATAAACGGTTTTTTTCATTGTTGTCTTGAATGATGATAGTCTCTTGTTCATTTGAAGCAGAACGATCTCTTCGATGGTAAAGATTTTTCAGAAACTGATTATCATCGCTCAATACAATCTACAACCCAAGAGTATCTCTGTACTAAGTCTAAAAAAGCTATTTACGACTTGTTAAATAATAGCGTCATTTAGAATCCAATCGACCAAGCAATCAGTGAAGCCAACGCAAGAAAGACACCAGCAAATATGTAAGAATATGCACTTCCAAGAGCAATTTTGGTATCTGCACCAGTAATACGTTCTCCTCGAGTTAAGCGAGCCTTTATGCTGCTCATTGTGAACGATTGTTTGACGGTTCCTATACATCCACCGAAAATAAATAATAAACCAAATTCAAACAAGAAAATCCAAGATAGATAGATAAAGATAAACTGATTTGAAAATGAGATTATCCAACAAACCAATAGTGTAACTAATACAAGAACAATCGCTACAACAATTGAAACAATAAAAACTCTCGACCAACGTAGTCTAACTTTATTTGTGAGGTATTCCTCAAATTGTTCTTGATCTTTAGGTTGACTCAAAGAATCATCTAATTCTTGGTTGTTTTGAGTTTCCTCATCTGTATTTGAAGTATCAGGTTCTTTGATGGTCACTAGTATCAACCTTTAATAAATAGAACAATATCAGCGCTAAAAAGATTATCAAAAATCCTAAAATCAGTAATTAAAATTTATTAAAAAGAAAGAGAATAAAAGTTGGGAAAATCCAACTTTCAAAAAGGAAAGATCAAATTTCATCTTCTTTTAATTTTTCAGCTGCTTTGCCTTCTTCTTCTTCATCCAATTCAATTCCACGGATTTGTTTCCAAAGAATCACTATGTGTCTACCAAGCCAACGGAACCCTATCTTAGTATATTTCCAAGGAATGCTAA
>DAOUWQ010000467.1 GCA_030667035.1 Candidatus Heimdallarchaeota archaeon
CTCTTGGTTGGGATGCAAGAAGTTGCTGTACGCAAGAAAAAAAATAAAGTAACATTGCAATCAAAAGAAAAGAAATAGCTCAAGCCTTTGCTGGTCGCAGACTCGTGTCCTCGCTATTCATCGCTTACAGCGATAAATCACGCTTGCAAGAACCACTTTGACTTTTTTTTCAGATTTTTGCCTGCAGTTTTTCTTCTTTCCTTCCACAAAAATGGTTGTTCTCAAGAGTTACGATGATTGTATCTCCTTTCTATATTCCCAATTCTTCTGCAATTTCTTTGAGAATACTCACCATTAGACTCCTGTAAAGATCAGCGACTTTTCTTCTATTCCTTTTCTTTTTAAACTTAAAAGAAAGAAACCTAAAGGAAGAGAAATTAGAAAACAAATGCTAACTCATCTTATTTTTATTACAACGCAAAATCAAAGAGTAAAAAAAAGCTCATTAATCAGCTGACTATTCAATTAAGAGGCTATTTTTTTCGACTAGTAATTAGTACTTTCGGTAAACTCCTTAGAAAACAGCAATAAAATCAACAGAACATACGCTTCAGAGAAGAACCATGCAATCCAAAAACCAAAAAGTAACAAAAAAAGCTGCTATCCTCTTATACAAAGCTAGTAAACCAAAGAGAGGAACAGCATTTGAGATATATTCTAATGAGACACTAGTGGTTAAAACAACAATAACCAAACCCGGAATCCATATACCAAAACGAGCTTTACTATGGATGAAAGTGGGAAAAGAACATACTATATTACCAAACAAAGTTTCAGCTGATTTACATATCGAAGTAAATGGTCAGAAGGAACTCATAATAAGGAAACAAGAATTTACTATAACAGAGGAAACGAATGGGTGGTATGTAAAATGCCCAAAAACAAATGAACAACTTGTAGAAATCTTTAGACAGAGGGGAAGAATAGTAACATGTACTATACAGGGATTACAACCAACTAAGACATTTTACAAAGCAAGTGAACAACTAGAACAAGTTACCATTGAAATAGATTCCAAACAATTGCTTGTCTCGGGAGGAAGTAGAGGAACAATATTTGATATTTATCAAACAGGATCTGGTTTGCAAATCGAATGTAAAGTTACAATGGATCAGTCTGGACGAATTGAATTATCCGACGAATTAGGAAGGCATATTAAAAACTTGCATTTAATGAAAGATTTCTTTGTTGTTGGTAAACTAAACGATGAAGGACAAATAGTAATGGAAATGATTACAAGGAAAAAAGGAAAGCGGATAATAAAAAGGATAAATTTGCCTTATTATGGGCAACGTAATAAAATTAATCTAATATTTTCACATACATCATTTGAACTCACCGAGAAAACAGAAAGAGATCTAAAGATTACTCATAAAGTTCAACGATTTGGTTATCCAGTAAATTCAATATCTAGTAAAACGAGTTTATGAATCTTGGACACAATAATAATGAAAAAGATGGATGAAGAGTGAGAGAAAATAGAAGAAATGGATTGGTGGGCGATCCCGGATTTGAACCGGGGACTTCCTCCATTTTACCGACAAAAATCGCAATTTTTTATCGTCGTCAAGGAGGTATCATGCCAGTCTAGATCAACCGCCCATGATCTAATTGTTGTTTTTTCTGTTCTTTTTTTCTTTTTGAATCTTTCGTTTGCTTAGTATTTGTCTATTCTTTCTTTTTTTCTCTTTCCTTTTCTTTTTGGATAAATTCTACTTGTAAACATTCTTCTATTTCTATTTTTCTTCTACATATTGGGCATTTTTTTTTCTTTTTTAGCCACTTAGTCATTAATTCTGTTTTTGCTATGTTCAGGCAGTGTGGGCATACTGATATCTCTTTTTCTTCTTCATGTAATCTTATTTGTGCTATCATACATACTGCTTCTTCTTTCACATAGGTTATTTTGAATTTTGTCTTTTTGTTTCCTCTATATTCTTCTCTTACTTTCACGTTTCTTACTATTGCTTCTCTTTTCTACCTCTCTCATCATTTCATCCTCAGATTTGTATTTATTCGTCATTACCAAGGATTCTATTGCTGAACTTATCGTATTTATCATTTTTTTCAGGTATTTCTCCTTTTCTTTCTCAAAGAATCCGAACACTTCACATTGAATTATTTGTCGTTCATTTCTAATCAAAGCTTCTCTTAGTATTATCACCGCTTCATCTGTTCCAATACTCGCTACTGCTTTTGCTGCATATTTCTTGATTTCAATTACTGTGTTTTTATATTTCCTCTCCATTATTTTCTTTAGCATTGGTATTGCTTTCTCTTCTTTCATATCACCTAACGCTGCTATTGCGTATAGGATATAGTGTTCTTTTATTGCACTTGCTCTTTCTGATGCATATCTTATGAGTTTCTCACTATCCTTTTTCTTATAGAGTTTACTTATTTCTATTTGTGCGGGTGTTATCATTGTTATGAGCATAGCAGTTGGTATCAGTGTTATCCCTCCAAACACCATTATTACTATTCCGAAATCTTCTGGTCCTAAGGTGAATATTAGAATTCCACTTACAGTTACTATTACCGCGGCAATAA
>DAOUWQ010000254.1 GCA_030667035.1 Candidatus Heimdallarchaeota archaeon
ATGAAACTACAGCTGGAATAGTAAATGTTGTAATGATATCTATAGTAGAAAGAAAGTTAATTTTTATTACTTCATACCCCCATCGAACAGTAGCTGATTGATTCTCAGTACTGACACGCACAAAATATCTGAAATAATCCGTGCCACCTACTGCGCTACTATTCAAGTGAAATGATTGAGTATAGGATTCTCCAGGAGCAAGTACATAATCCGTTGGAATTGGATCCCAAATAACTCTTTCATCGTGGTGAAACGTGAAATTAACACTGGAAATAGAAAATGATAGTACCGTGTAATTAATTTTTATTGTTTCTCCCGATCTTATACTTGTCGTATCAAGTTGATACCCAATATCCCATTCAAGTTCTTGTTCTTGCTCAACATACTTACTTATCATAAGTGTCTGATAATCATTAGTTTTCCCAGCAATTGTTGCTACGAATGATCCGAGGAGTAATAATACAAGCAAACAGGTATTTTGTAGTAGAATTTTCCTATTCCAGTTCATACTTGTCCTTTCCTTTAGTATAAAACAAAATTATACACCCAATTTTTTTCTCCGATTAACTCTCCAAAACGAAGCAATCACAATAACGAAAAAGATGAGAGTATAAAATCATTTCTCAAAATAGATGTTTGTTCCGTGGGAAAAAAAACATCTGTTTATAAATAAGAAATTTGAGCTCGCGCACAATGATTTCCTTTTCCTTCACCTGAGAAATCTCAGTAGAGAACTATTATTATTCTGGGTTATATGGGGAAGATTACTATTTCCTTAATTGGATTTACTGGAATTAGCTATATATGGAATAGAAAAAGGCAAAAATAGTCCGTTTTATTGTTTTTTTATGGATATATGATAATAGTCATTATCAAATATGCTCTATTTAAAGGCATTTATATATAAGACGGACCCATTTCGATATGGAAAAGGGTAGACCAAATGATAAGAAAGTATGGTTAAAAGCACACTTTAATGGATTTATTGCATATTGTGGAGACAGATTTTATGAATAACAGAAATAGAAATTCGAGATTACAAAGCTTTATGGCATTTTGTCTTGTAATTGCGGTAATATCTGGATTCACGAGTATATCTAGTTTTCAGATATCTAATATTCCATTTACAATAACCATTTCCATTGCTGTAATATTTTTTATGGCATTTATAATTAGTCTAGCTATTTTAAAACAAAGACAAGCAAAAGAAACAAGATCACGTGCTCAGTCTCAGCGGTCTTTTGATGAAATTGCAGATGATCATAGATCCCGCCAACGAATTGATGCATTCCGAAGACAAATAAATCCAAAGAAAAGTCGTAATACGAAAAGAATTATTACTCTAGAATCATTCACTTTCACTGAAGATTCAGATGAATATTTATGTATGATTTGCAAATTGTCCTTAAGAAAAAATCAAGAAATTATTAAATGTCCATTTTGCCATTCTTACTTTCACTCAGAGCATTTGCAAGAATGGTTGCAAATAGCAGATGATTGTCCTGTATGTAATAAATCCCTATACAGAAAAAAGTGGCGGTCTTAAAAATTTAAGACTTCAGTCTTTTTTCAGTAAAAAGATACTTTTTTATTAGATAGTTACCCGATTTAAGTAGTGATAATATGTCCCACAAGAACGACAAGAAAAAGCGATATATAATAACTGGAACAATAATAACGATTTATGTTGCAATATTCATATTTGTTTTTCTGGTATTTTTTGAAGTTCTTGCTATTGATATTTTAATAGCAAATATTGTTCTCTATGTTTCCATTGGGATAGCAATAATAGGGTTAAGTATTTGGGGAATAGTTTACTTGGTGAATAAAAGGAAGGAAAAGATTATCAAAGAGCAAAAAGCAGCTGCACGTCAAAATAGATCTAGTACCCGACAGCAAAGAACTACTGGTGTAAGAACAAGAAGCCTTGATAAAACAGCTGAAAAAGTTAGTGTAGATTCATTGATTTATACTGGTAAAACTGACAATCAAAGATGTAGTATTTGTAAATTGACCTGTAGTGATGATCAATTAATCTGCATTTGTCCTCACTGTGAATCGCTCTTTCATAAAAATCATTTAGAGGAATGGTTGAGCAAAGATAAAGATTGCCCTGTTTGTTCTCGAGATTTATCCGGATATATTACTAAAGAATGAATCCTTCTAAATCTAGAATAACAGTTTTTTTGTATAACTAACCGTTTTTTAGCTATTTGCGGTTACCAAAAGAGTATAAATATCAATAATTATTGTAAAAAGATAATATTGCTCTGTTGGAGCTTAAGCGAGGTTGAATTATATGAGTTTTGAAGCTAAAGATATCATACCGATAGAATATCAATCAATATTCAATATTATTTCACCATTAGAAAAATCAGGTATATTAAAAATCATAAAGACAGATTTTGCTGATAAAAAAGATAATTATGAGAAATATTTACTTGGTTTACAAAAATATTTGGAGAAATATAAAGGAGAAGATATTTCCTCAATAGTTTTTATTATGTTTTCACAAATTGCTACTGATTTACAAAAAGATGACTTGATAATTAAAATGCTTGAATTCTATCCAGATTCACCCGAATTGAAATACTATAAGATCCTCCAAGATGTAGATAAAGGTGTTTTTGATGGCATTGATGAAGTTTTGAAAATTATAAGGCTTAATGATGCAGAACGAAATACTATCCTTACAAGATTGGTTGCAGCTGATAAATTAGCAAAAATAATTCTAGATTTACAGAGCTTTAGCTTAGAAATGATGTTCTACTCATTAAAACATGAATTCCAAAAAGTACCTGAAATTTACGAAAAAGTAGATCCTATTTGGAAACGTGTTTTGAAATGGGTTCAAGAGAAAGAAATTATTTATGTAATTGAACTAGGTTCACGAATAATCACTCAACAAACACAATATTTGATGACTGCTCAAAATCTTGATGTAGCGATAGCCTATTTTGAAAAACCTGAAAATCAAGAAGTATTGAATATGTGTAAAAGCTCGGTTATGAAAGCTAATGTTTTACATGTAGCAGCAATGTTATATTATCAAGCTGGACAGCCAAATAAAGCGATTAAGCGTTTAGAAAAGGCAATTAAACTTCATGAAAAAGTACATGGTAGAAATTCGTGGAAATCAACATTTTATCATAACCTAGCATATATGCACTCTTTAACGGATACAGAGAAGTGTTTGGAGGCTTATCATAAAGGATTAGAACTTCTGGAAGACACAGAAGATTTGCAATCGATAGCATCTACACTTAGCAATATAATTGGTCTGTATCAACAAGCAAATAAAAAAGCAGAAGCTAGAAAATATTTGATGCAATTAGTTGAAATTCTAGAATCAAGTGAAGATTTGGTTACAGCTTTTAGAGCGTACGCAGTAGCATCGAACGCATTATCATTAGATGAATATAAACTTGCTAAAAAATATCTCACAAAATTGGAAGAAAAAGTTGGAGAACAACCTACGAATTTCAATAAAGCAATTCTAGCCGGAGCGAAAATGGTCTTTAATCTGGAAGCACAGATAAATTCTGAAGAAGCTTACATGTGGGGTGAAGAATGCCTTTACTATTTTAATAAACAAAAAGATTATCTCAATGCATTAGGGTCCCTCTTCAATTTAACAGGAACAGATTTGGACTTTTATAAAATAACCGGAAAAGAGCGTTATTTGAAATCTGCTAGAAAACGATTTAATGAACTATTTACCTTAATTGGTGCGTTAGAACTTCCTGAATTTATTGCAGCGAAAAATATTACTTTAGCATGTTATGAATTATTAAACAAAAATTTCGAGAAAGTAGCCAGTTTATTGGGAAGTATCCCCGAAGTTAAAAGTGACTCCATTAGACAAAATAAAGAAATGATGGAACAGCTCCTAGAATTTGCTAAGAAACGCATGGAAGTTGAGGACGGTGCAGAACCAATAACTGTTTCATCCGAACCAATAATGAATGAACTAGCAAATAATAAAGATGCACAGCAAGCTTTCATTATGCATATTTTAGAGAAGACTTTGCAAGAACTCGTATCCTTACCACAACAAGTAGATCCAATAAAAGCAG
>DAOUWQ010000374.1 GCA_030667035.1 Candidatus Heimdallarchaeota archaeon
AAAAATGAAATAATGAACAATGAATTTCAAATGAAGAGAGAAGCGAAAATAACACCAATGCTGACAATCTTCTTGGTGGTTTTGTTCACGCTTAGCACTGCTAATACTATTCTTACTTGTTCTGCTACTATATCATATTCTGCAGATTTAAAGATTAACGAAAAAGTACTGCAAGAAAAATACATGGATGAAGATTATCATTACCCAATATCAACGCTGATGCTTTATAGAAATTCAATCATACGGCTAAACATCTCTCTTCTATTATCCTCATATTCGAGCGTTGAAATATGTATCTCAGAGCAAAATGCACAAGAATTTTCCCCAGCTCTTACGAATTTCACATTAGCTCCAGGGGCATCATTTGCCGAGGATTATACTTTTATTATTGGAGTTGCTAATGAAATAGCATACGAATGCCGTTTGACGCTTCCAAACTCTAATGCTACTGTGCAATGGTGGTATGACGTGCTGTATTCAGCAAAAGCAAATGATGGAATTATTGGTATTGAAGCTTTCTTTGTTGGTGTTTCCTTTATTATAAGTGGAATAACTCTAGTGCTCATTACTAAAAGAAAATCCAACAAAAAGAATAACTAATCATTCTTTCCCTTTTATTTTTTTTATTTTTTAACCTTCAATCCTTTTCTTCTCAAAATTTCTATCAATCTTAAAAAAATAGAGAAGAATTAATGACTTGTTTCAATAGTCTACAAATCTTGATATTATTATTGTGTTTTTTGTTCTTTCCTTTTTTATTCTCAATTTTAGAAAGAAACGAATTAACAATTGAAAAATTTCTATAGTTGTTATCATTATCATTCTACTATTTTTCATCACAAAAGCTCTAAATAAAAAAACAGAAATTAAATTTTTACAAATTCTTTCTGATTCTTAGTAAAATAGCTCAGTCCTATTTTTTTAAGACTTTAACCAATCGTCGATTTATCGACGACAATTACCATTCTTCAAAAATTTAGCTAATGTTTTTATTAATTAGATACATATTTATAGAACCGCCAATTGTTAAAGTTCCCTAATCCAAATCAACGCAAAGTATAAACAGGACAGACAAGGATCATTAAACCTCCTTATGAAAATGGTTAAAACTTTTTACTAAAATATTATTTAGAAAAACAAACAAGACTCGTCGATTTATCGACGAACGTTAAGAATGTATAAAAAGTTAGTTAAGTTATTAAAAAATATAATAAACAATTATATAAAATAACGAATTATTATTATAATAACAAAACGTATTAATAAACAGTATATATCCAGTATCAGTTAAATTTTAAATATGATAGTATCTTGTCATACAGCAAAGCAAAGTAAACAGAGACAATTTGAGGGTTTATTTATTTGTCAAAAATAAGAAAATTATTTGATAGCAGAAAAAAAGAGCAATCTGAAGATGATTCTACTAATAAAGCTATTACAAAAACACCCAAAGATGTTAATGAGATATTTTCAGAAGTTACATCAATGATAGGCGTCTTAAGTTTGGATATTTTTGATTGGTCAGGGAATGTACTGTATTCTTATTATAGATGGGGAAAATCCGACAATGTTTTAGAAGAAGAGGAGTTATTTGATCTTATTGCTTATGTTAAAAAACGAATCAAAAAAATAGGGCAAAAGAAATTGGAACATTTAATTATTAAATCTGAAGATATGAATATCGTGGTAAATTCAACGGATAAGATAATAACCATCATTCATTGTGAAAATAGAACAAAGTTACCTCTATTAACGATTCATTCTAAGCGAGCAACTACCAAGTTATCAAAATTAATTCTAGATATGTGAAATTTGTGCTGCACGAATTTTTAAAAAAAACAAAGAAGTTAAAAAGCTAACGTATCTAATTAATGATATGCCTAAGAGAAGAAGAAAAGCACCTACAACGCTTACCCAAGAAAATCTACAAAAAGATCTTCCACTCGAAAAAAGCAATAAACCAATTGTTAAAGTTTCTGTAGCTGGAATAGGTGGTGTTGGCAAAACCACATTGTGTCAAAGAGCAATGGGTAGGATATTAGATGATTACTTTTCAAATTATAAAGTAACTATTGGTGTTCAATTCTTTACTCATAATGTCAATACAGATAATGGAGAAGTTGTATTGAGTGTCTGGGACCTTGCAGGGCAGGATCAATTTCAACAAATTGTCAATCGCTTTTTAATTGGTAGTAGTGGAGTTATTCTGGCTTATGATAGCACAGACATTAATAGCTATTTCTCTTTGCACCACACCTGGATACCCTTAATTGAGGAATTTTGTGTTCCAAATGTACCAATATTATTAGTTTCAACAAAAAATGACTTGGAAGAAAAGAAAGAAGTAGATCCTGAATTGGTTCGTAATTTTATTTCATCAAAAGAGGAACATAATCAAAATATTATCGGCTTTTTAGAAACCTCATCGAAAAGCAATATTAACGTACTTGAAACATTTGAGGTTTTGGTTAAAAATATTGTAAAGAAAGAAGTAGAAGAGCATTTTAAGAAAGTCAGTAAGAAAAAATTGAAAAAAACAGTTAATTAATCTGAGCAAGTTTCTTGTGCTTTTTTGATAATTGCAGTAAAAACATTATAAATTTCTAAGAATGATTTTGTATACTCAAACCCTAGTTTGTATTCTGATGGTTCGATATATAATTCTAAAACTATGTCTATTAATTTTGAAGGATCTCTGTCTGTCACTAAGAAATTGAAATTGAACCCAATCTTAACTTTTTCAGCAACAGGTATCTGATCGTTCTCATAATTAGATATTGTTTCTTTTATCACGTATAGATTATTGTAGTGGAAAATTCTTGGATCTAGATAATTATATTTTTTAGAAATTAGTTCAGTGATTTTTTCAGCAAATTTCTTCAAATTTTTCTTGCAAATTATTGAACTTATATAATGCCTTCCTATTACAGCGAAAGGGTCATTTTCGTGTAAAATTTCCTTCATTTTTGTATAGACACTTTTTTCTGTTTTATCTAAACTATTTATTTCCTTGAATTTATCACTCAAAAATTTAGCATTTAATTCAGTAATAACTTGCGTTCTGCTGAAAAATTCTAAATTCCTATTTAACATCCTCAGAGTATTGTTGAATAGAATATTTTCCGAGGTTGTTCTTGCATAATTGAAAGCATAGAAATCATA
>DAOUWQ010000429.1 GCA_030667035.1 Candidatus Heimdallarchaeota archaeon
AAACAAACTTTAAACTTTAAGAATGGGCACAAGAATAAAGCTGTTAAAAGAATTCTCATTTTTTTCTTTATTAATATGCTTTTATTACTTGCTACTCCACTAAAAAGCTCAGCAATAGATATCACAACAGGTGAGATTAAAACAATTGATCCAATAATTGACCCTGTTTATACAATTGATGCTGTGCCGTTTCCGGAATCACGACCAATAAGAGTTGCGATTTATAATGAACAAAACCTAACTGCCCCAAGTTATGATACAAGTGCCGGTGATAACAATAATAATATCTCAAATCTTGTTGATATTTTATCGGTAAATGAACAAATAGATGTTACAATTGTGAATGTTCATGATATATTTAATCGAGTATTGACGACTGCCAATTTTGATGTTTTTGCAATGGTTGATAATAATCCACGGGAAAATATCACAGAAATGGTTCAAGATTTCTGGCTTGCAGGTGGAGGGATAATAGCTTTCGATGGTCCAGCGGTATTTCTGTCATATTTTGGGATTCTCCCTCCAGAAGCATTGGGAACTGATGGACGCCCAGCATATTGGGATTTCAATACGGATGGTTTCAATATAACAAATCGTCATCCTATAGCAAAAGCTTACAATTTGGGAACAACCATAGCTGCTGATGGTGGATATAGTTATTGTTCATGGGATTGGACAGCACTATCTGGTTCAGTAATTGCTCCAGATTTAACACCAATTGCACATAGTTTAGTTGATCCAAACGAAATTACTGTTCTAGCTTTCGACCCAACAGATCGTGGTGGAAAAGTGGTTAGCATTGGTTTTGATCTTGATCATGAAGAAATTCCAGAACTTGATCAGCTAATTCGCGATGCTGTTGATTGGTTAACTCCTCAACCAAAAGCAAAAATTGCTTTCGATATGTCACATAAACCTCGAGCCAGTATTGATACCTGGGATACTTATTCGTCATATCCTGGTAACTATATAACAATGAGAGACTTATTAGTTAGTCATGGTTATACTGTCGACAAGTTATATGGTATTCCATCAGGAGACAATTTTACTATTTCTAGATTAAACAAATATGATATGCTCATATGTGTAAATCCAGATCTAAACTATACTGCAGGAGACATAGCAGCAATAGAAACATGGGTAGCAGATGGAGGTTCAATACTTTCAGTTAGTGATAATCCAGTATTTTCATTTACAATCGGTGGTGATCAAATCAACTCCCTAATGAATCCATTTGGGATGTCCGTTGTAGAAGGAACTGTGGCTGGTACAACTTTTACAGAATTCACTAAACACCCCACAACAGAAGGTGTACAAGATATCTACAATAACAATTATGGATATATCAACATCACCGGTTCTGCAGAATCAATTTGGAATACTGATCCTTCCACAAATATCGTCGTTGCTAGTAACGAGTATGGGGAAGGACGAGCTGTTCTCTCACCTTACATTAATTGGTTCCAAGATTCAAATATACCTACTGCGAGTAATGAACAATTTATACTCAATTTAGCAAATTGGTTAACAGCTGCAACAGCAGATGTGTTAATTTACGTTGATTGTGTTTCCAGTCCAAATTTCTATAAAAGTCCACTAGCATTAGCATTGAATGACCTAGGTATTAATTATTACTTAACAGGTGATTATGAAACTATAGCACATGAATATTTCAATATGTCACTTAGTAAATATGCTTGGGATTTTGTGATAATTGATAATCCAACTAGAAATGGTTTGGATGATTATCTCAAAGATATTGAAAATTATGTTGATTCAGGTGGAATGCTAATGATGTCCTATTTCAATGTTGATCTAAATGAAACAAATCCACTCTGGGCAAAACTTGGTTTTGAGTATAATTCAAATTTTACTGATCAACCACCCCTCTATATTTGGGATTCAACACATCAAATTTTCAATCAACCATTTGATTACAACGCAGCGAATTTCACTTATGGATCTGCTTATGTGGATGATGGTGACATGTTAACAGTCTTAGCTAACGGTATACCTCTAGCAGGATTAAACGAAACAGAAACAGCAGGAGGAGCAACAATCGTTCTTAGAGATGATGAACAAACACTTTTCAATGGTTACTTAATCGACGAATTCACTGGAGACACAGATGATTCAACCTACGCAGACAACTTTGAACTCTGGAAGAATGAAATTGCTTTTATGATGAGACCTAAGCTATTCTACACTCTGAATATGTCCTCCGTTACTGTCCTTGAAACATTAGAAGTAAGTGTAGAGATGGAGAATTTCGGACTTAGTGATGCAACACTTGGTTTCATTGACATATCTTTCCCTGCTGATTTGGGGAACACATCTGATAGCTTATCTAATGTGTTTACTATTCCAAAAGGAAACACTCATTTAGCCACATGGAGTATTGAAACGAAAACTGCAGGTAATTTTACAATAAGCTTTGATTCATCCTACACAGGATATTTGGGAACAGCTTACGACGTATCTTTTGGAGAAAGCATAACAATAAATGAAGCGTCCTTCAATATTCTTGATTTACCATGGTACTATTATGTCGCAGCTGGTGGTGGTTTACTGCTTATCATTCTGATTATTGTAGTTGCAACAGCAATCAGTAAGAAGAAGAAGAAAGCAGCAACGAGATAATTAAAAAAGGAGGAACAATCCTCCAACTCTTATTTTTTTTGAAAACAAAATACTATAGTAATGTCACTATTTCTTCTCACGCCAGTAAGAAATCAATTTAGTTAATAAATTACCTTTTTTGGAATCACTAATTTTATGTAATGCAATAAATGCTATCCCATCTTCTTTTGCTTTTCTAATTTC
>DAOUWQ010000455.1 GCA_030667035.1 Candidatus Heimdallarchaeota archaeon
CGGCCACCCGGTTTCTGTAGGTCGACTGCTAGTTAACCTCTAACAGCCGAGAGCTCTACCACTGAGCTAATCCGGCAATATTCTGTTATTCATTTGCGCGTAAACTTATTTTAAAATCTTTTTGGTTAATATGTGATTGTTTGTTATTTTCGAAAATTGACAAATCAAAGGTTTTTTTACACGTATCACATGTAAAAATTAAGCATTACTTATTTCAACGCTTCTTCATTAGTTCCTTTGTCTTTTGGAGATGCTCTTCGATTACAGGAATTATTTTTTCTGGAAAAAGAAGTGTTTTATCCTTAGATTTTATTTTCAATGATTTCTCATAAAATTCAACCGCTAATTCGTAGTCACCTTTCATTTCATAGACATGAGCTATATTTCCTAATGCTTTTTGGAAATTGGGTTCGATATCAAGTGCTTTTTTGTACCATTTTATAGCTTCTTCGTAGTCGCCTGCACGACCATTTGCAAATCCCATGGAATTTAAAACATTCAAATTCTCTGGTTTTAATTGAAATGCTTTACTAATGAATTGCTTTCCTTCAGTAAATTGCTTTTTTTCGATATATTCCTTGCCGATTTTTAACAGCTCTTCAATATCATCAATCTCTTCAATGTTCTGGGTCATTTTTTTCGTCTCTCCTAATTCTATCTTTTAACTTCTATTTATACTCTTTAGTTCAAATAATGAGAGTAAAAGAATATGATGCTTTTTTTACATAAATAAATAACCGTTTATTACTAAGGAAAAAACTTTTAGTAATTTATTCGCTTCAACGTTATAGAGTCATAGATTTGGAGCAAGTATTAATGCCTGATCAAAATCCAAACGATGAAGAGATTTCAAAAGTTACAAGTTATTCAGGCATTTCTGAACAGGATGAATCTTTGGATGAAAATACAGACCTTTCTGAAAGCAACTTGAGCAACATTCCTGGGAAAGAGAAATTATACTCTCGAGGAGTACTATCAACTTTTAGTGCGGGAATGGTTGATCCTTTTCTCGCAACCATTGCTATTGATATGGGTATTACAGGTGTTCTAATGGGTTGGTTGCGAGCTATAACCAATTTATTGGGAACTTTTGTACAACCAATTTTTGGTTTTTTCTCTGATAAATTGAAGAGACGAACTATTTTCATTTCAATTTCTAATATTCTTTACTCCACAACGTGGATTGTACTTCTGTTCATCAACAACGTTATTTTTCTCATTATAATGGCTGGTTTCCTCTCACTTGTTGCTTCACTTGGAACACCAGCATGGACTGCATTACTTGGTGAAGTTATACCATCAAAAATTAGGGGAAGAGTAATTGCGAAATTTAATTGGTTCTCTCAATTCTCGAATATAGCTTCTACTATTATTGGCGGTTTGTTGCTAAATTATGTTTTAGGTGATGTGAATTTTGGGAGTTGGTCTTTTCCATTAAACATCTTCCTTACAATAACTATTGGTTTAATCGCAGGTTATGCGTCTGCAATTGTGATTGCTACCTTTAAAGAGAAAAAGGCGAGGGATAGAGCTCAAAAATTTGCAACCTTATTAGAAGCAGAAATGTATGAAAAAAAGCAGAAAGCAACAGTTAGTAGTTCAGATCATTGTACAGGTGAACCCATACTGATTAAAAACGAAGATAAGCAAGGCAATATTTTATCAGATGGAGTAGTTTGTATATCATCGGAAGAGGAATCTACACAAAGCACACGAAAAAAGCTTCTTTCAAAAAAACAAATTTCATCATCTAATAGAATTCTCAAAATGTTAAGTGATAAAGACTTTGTTAAATTTACAGTTGTATTTGGCATCCAATCATTTTTCATGTCTTTTTGTTGGCCTTTATTTCCGATTAGGCAAAGGAGTGATATTGCAGCAGATTATTTTGAGATTGCTCTTTTCTCAGTTGTAATGACAATTGCTATGGTACTTACGATTCGATATTCAGGCAGAGTGTCAGATTTAATTGGACGCAAACCGCAAATGGTTCTCAATAGATTGATACTAACTGCAATGCCTTTAGGATATATCTTTGCTAGTGAGGTTTGGCATATCATTCTAATTCATGCTGTTATTTGCATTCCATTAGGACTCAACTCAGCTGTGATTCAAGTATATCTCATAGATATCACGCCTGAAAATGAAAGAAGTATGTATGTTGGTTTTTTTAATATGTTTTACGGGGTCATTTTATTTCTTGGTTCTTTAGCAGGTGGTTATCTAGTGGATTTTCTTCAGGGTGAATTTACATTCCTTGGGTATTATTTCACCTATCCTCAATATACTGCTGTTTCAATAGCATTTATGGTAGGTTTTATTGGCAGAGTAATTACCGCGCTCCCATTTTTCGCTTTAAAAGAAGTCAAGAAATTTCCTTATTCATTGAAGGATTTACCTAAATTAATTCTTAAAAGTAAAAAGTTCCCCGTGTTAATAATTTCAGTTGTGGTCTTCTTTGCATTTATTGTTGGGTTTATGTTTATTATGGGTTATTTGCCGTAAAAAAAAGACTTATCTTTAATAAAAGCTGTGTAAATAATACTTGGATAATAGGAAGGAATTATAAACTTCAGACAATCGAAGTTATTAGTAAAG
>DAOUWQ010000197.1 GCA_030667035.1 Candidatus Heimdallarchaeota archaeon
CCGCAAGCTAAGTAAGCATAATGTGCGTCGACATCAATAGCTAGAGTTTGATTTGTACCAATCAGATAATCATTTGTTTGTCCGACAACATTTGGACTAGCTTTGTTATCTAAATCTAAAATAACTATTCCATATGTTCCATAAGCTAGATACGCAAAATCTCCAGCAATAACAAAATCATAACAAATGGCTGCATTTGGTCTATAAAAACCAACTAAGGTTATATCAGAAGTATTACTGACATCCAAAATTCTAAATCCATTTGTTCCATCAGCAACAAAAGCGAAATCGTCTTCTACAATGACTTTATGAACTGTTCCAGAATCTGACCAATTTCCTATTTTGTTATAAACGTGACTGAATCCTCCAGTTACTTCAAAATCAGTAGAATCTTGAATTGTTACTGTAACTGCAATTTCTAAATCGAATGAATCTTGATTATTTGCTGAGCCATCTGCAATTTGTTGTTGGAACATACACGTTACAATAACGATTGCCAGTATGGACTTCAGAATTTTTGATTTTTTTACACTTAAAGTCATTGTTTTGAAAGTCTCCTATATACGATTATATCGGATTCTTTTTTGTTAACCTTTTTTAGGTAGTTTTTGATTTAAAAAAGCATTTCCCTATTTGAATTTTTAGTTATTCTTGATGTTGTTGTTATTGTTATTATAGCGAAGTTTTTTTAATTTTGAAAGCTATTTTGCAATAGTAAATGATTATTATTGTGCATTGTGGTTAATTTGAATACATTGGTTACTGGAGCAACAGGATTCTTAGGTTCGCATATCGTTGACGAATTACTGAACAATGATTATCAAGTGAATGCATTAGCGAGAAAAACAAGCAACATTTCATATCTACAATCATTAGCAAAAGTAAACATCATTATTGGCGATTTGTTACAGAGTGACTCATTAAAAAAAGCCTTTACAAATACTGATCTTCTAATTCATAATGCATCGGTTGTCGATGAATGGGCACCTTACAAATACTTCTACGAAAACAATGTTCAAGGAACACAGAATGTTTTAGATACTGTATTGAAATCATCTATCGGTAAAATAGTCTATACTAGTTCAGCGGATATCTATGGTTATTCTTCAACAGAAATTAGTGAAGAGTATCCAAGAAAACCTCGCGCAAGATATCATAAATCGAAAATTGCTGCTGAAAATTTAATTGACTCATACTCTGAGCTCTATGGATTAAAAGTAACAAAAATCCGTCCTCCCGGAATTATTGGTCCTAGAAATTATTACATGGCAGAAAGTGTACTCAATGGAATCTCTCGAGAGCAAATTACCCTGATTGGCTCCGGTGAGCAGATACAATCATATGTTGATCCCAGAGATGTAGCAACTTGCATACGACTTGCAATAGAACATGAGAATGCTTCTGGGGAGACATTCAATGTCAAATCGTTTAATGCCTCTGTAAAAGAATATTGGTTGTCCGCCGCAACCCATTTGAAAAAAGAAATTAGCTTTATTCATTATCCATACACTATTGCTTATTCTTTTGGAGCCATCTCGGAATTTTTCGGTAAAATTGCCCGAAAGAAAACAACTCCAAGAGCAACTCGTTTCCGCGTTAATTATTTTGGGAAACAGCACATAATAACTGATTCAAAAGTTAAGAGGATGCTCAATTATGAACCTAAATTTAATTTACAAAGATCAATGGGTGAAATGCTCGATTCACTGATTAAAAAAAGAAGCTCTCCTAAAAAAATTGACGCTAAAGTTTTATAACATAAATTCTCATTAAAGAACCATTAAAATTAAATTGACTTTACAACCGGAATATAGTGATTTACATGGGAAAAACAAAGGATACAAAAACAAATTCAACTAAAATATCGATACCAAAAACATTCAAAGCAGGAACGGTTGATAAGTTAACTTATGCATTGAAGAAATTTGGTGACCAGCAAATTCATGGGGTCTTCTTTTTTAATGGACGTTTTGATAAAGTAAGAATAAAAAAAGCAGTTAGAATGGTATTGGATATAGAACCAACACTGGGTTGCAAATTTATCGAACACCCCAAAAAACCATATTGGGAAAGAAGAGATGATTTGGATTCCTTGGATTATATAACCTTTGTAAAATCGACTGATTTTGATAAAGACTTATTCGACTACATAATAACTCCCTGTGACCCAAGAGAAGATCTAGGTGTACAAGTAAGAATCTTCCATCAAGAAAAAAATGATGTTTTATGTATTAAAACAAATCATGCAATCATTGATGGTGGAGGATGCATTGAATATTTACAATTGTTGAGAAAAGTATATCAGAAATTAGCTCAAAATCCAGAGTTTGAATTTGAAGTAAATGTTTCAGGAAGTAGGAGTTTGAAACAAGTTCTTAGAAGATTTAATATTTTTCAAAAAATATTTATTTTCTTCAAGAATATGAGTTCAAAACCCAATTGGATGTTTCCGCATATTGGTTTGGAAGCACTTAAACCAAATTATATTATTCGTAGAATTCCGCCAGAACGATTTAGAAAAATAAAGAAATTCGGTAAGGAACTTGGTGCAACAATAAATGACATGACTCTTACGGCTTTTTACCGAGCAATTTTTCAAATTCTTAATCCCGAACCAATGAAGAAATTAGTAACAGTTCTTACGATAAATCTAAGAGCTTATCTTCCTGACTACAAAGGAGAATCAATATGCAATCTCTCCTCCTCTGCTTATCCAGAGCTTGATTATATTCCAAATGAGTCATTCAAAGACACTTTAATGCGGGTAAGGGATGAGATGAAATTCAGAAAGAAATACGCACCTGGTATAGGTCCTGCATTTTTCATTGAGAATGTCTTTAAAATGCCTTTTGAACGTGTAAAACAATCAATACAAGATAGATATGATAAGGATCTGAAAAGAAAAGCAACGCATCCAGTATTTACAAATGTAGGATTAATAACAACTGAAGATTTGGATTTTGGAGATATAAAAGCAGTAGATGGTCATATAATGACACCAATAATGAATGCTCCAGGATTTATTTTTGGATTGATGACATTTAACGAAACGATGTCACTTTGTATGGGCTTTTATGAGAGCTCCTATGATAAAGCCTTAGTGAAAAAATTCTTTGATTTGATGGAATTGGAGTTAACATTCTAACACTATAATCAATAGAAGTAGATTACGAGACAAATCATAAAGGATGATAAAAATGATTATTGATGGTCATGCACATGCACTTGGTGAATTTTCCAACATTGAGTCGATAGAAGCCATTCTTGATGAATTAAATGTTGACAAAATAGTTCTATGTCCAGGTTCAAGTAAAGACCCAACTATTACACCAATAAAACCAAAAATGAAAGGCAATTTTATCACCAAAAATGCTAAAATAGTTTTTGTTTCAAATATGTTTCTTCGACATTATAGCAAAAATATGGGAGACAGAGATACCGGTAATCAATTTGTTTATTCATTAGTAGAAAAATTACCTGAAAGAATAATCCAATTCTATTGGGTGAATTTCTTCAGAAAAGGTTATTTTGAAGAATTAAAAGAAAAACACTCTAAATGGAAATTCAAAGGATTGAAACTTCATCAGTGTGTGCTGCCATTTTCAAACGATAGCGAAGATATGGAAAAATTATCACAGTTTGCTGCAGAAAATAATATACCTATTTTCATTCATGTTTTTAATCCAAAAGAAGCAGATAAATTGGTTGAGCTTGGCAGGAAAAATCCCAAGACAAATTATATTATTGCTCATATGATGGGTTTAGAGAATGTTATAAGCAAAGGGAAGGATCTGAAGAACTTCTATTTTGATATCTCAACTTATTACATTGTCAGCACTAAACGCATTAAAAAAGCCATTAGATTCTTTGGTGCAGATCACGTATTTTTAGGCTCTGATTCTCCACTAGGGTACGATAATCTAAAGAATAATATCAAAAAAATCAAGAAAATGGATATTCCAAAAGAACAGAAAGAACTAATTCTGGGAAATGGAATAGCAAAAATACTTGATATTCAATAATTGGCTTCGTTGAAATTTTTTTTATTACATTCAAAGTAATTCACAGCTGAGTTCTTAAGAAATAAAAAGACTACTTTTTAATAAAATGGTGCAAAGCTATTCCTTATGACAAAAAGAGACCAACAACCAAATATTCTGAAGTTTCCTGCACTCCAAAAATGGATCAATGAATATGGAGACATTAATTATATTAAATTAAATGATTCGAAAGAATTCTGGAAACAGATAGCAATTATTGAAAATTATGATTTGAAAAATAAAAATAGAGAAGAGAAATTTGCTTTTTGGTTGAATGCTTATAATTTCATTACTATTAAGAGCGTTTTATTCTAATTGAAGAAGAATCCTTCTTGGAAAGGAAATCTATCATTGGTATCAAAATTGAGATTCTTTATTTTACGAAAACACAAAGTAGCAAAAGGAAAATATAATCTAAATTCAATAGAACATAAAAAAATACGGAAGGAGTTCAAAGATCCAAGAATACATTTTGCAATAAATTGTGGAAGTGCCAGCTGTCCTTACTTACCAAATCAGCTATTTACTTCTGAGAATTTAGAAAAAACCTTGAATGGGTTAACGAAATTTTTCATAAATTCTAACGCAAATGTTTGTTATGATGAAAAGTTAAATCTTCTCTTTCTGAATAAAATTTTTAGTTGGTACTC
>DAOUWQ010000027.1 GCA_030667035.1 Candidatus Heimdallarchaeota archaeon
CAATATGACCTTAACTGAGCCTGTTAAAGCACTCATGACAAATCTTGAAAAATTAAATGAACGTATTATTAAAGACGAGACGACTTTTCTAACTAAATTCGATCAAAGATTAAATGATGAATTGCGAGATATTAATAAGCAATTCAATGATGATTCCAAAAAGAAAGAGGAAAATTTTGAGAAGGATCTCAAACGCTTAAAAGAACGTATTGACAAAGATTTTTCATCAAATTTCGATGAACTACAAGACAAATTAGTAGAGCAAGATAGAGCATTCCAATCACTTTACAAAGAATTTTCAGATAAACACCAGAAAGGATTAAGAGACACCTCCAAAGAAGTTTCTTCTTTAACTAAAAAACTTGAGCGTTGGAGAGGTGAAAGCACTAAAGCAGTTCAGAATAGAATTGATTCAAGTGTTAATCACAACCTCGAAATATTAGAAGACAAAATGGATAATTTAGTAGATAAAATAAAGAATAATGGTCAAGTATCAAAAGAGGAACTAATTATTCTTATTCGTGATTCATACACTCAAATTTCTAATAATTTTAGGAATTTTGGTAATGAAACAAGTTCTAGCACCAGAAAATCTCTTCAAGAAATTGCCAATAATCTCAAGAAAGATAGTTTAGCAATTAACAATAGACTTGTAACTTTTAAGAAAGAACAAGATAGATTAATTGAAGCAACGAAATTTCCAGTTTCTAAATTATTATTGGAACTGGGCACAGAGTATAAGCAATTTTACAAGAAAACGGATAATAATCTCAAACGATTCTTTTCTAACGACATTGAAACATTTAAACGCAATAGAAGAGAACTGGGCAAATCTATTGACAATATGCTTATTCGTCAAGGAACTAGAACTACCAAAGATATTTCTACACTGAAAGATGGTTTCATGGGTTCAAGAGAAAAATATATTGCCAGTACACAAGAAAGCTTCGAAAAAGTAGAGAAAACAATTGCCAGGGATGCTTCTTCATTATTAGATCAAGAGCAATCTTCACGCTCAACTATTACTGAACTTACTGAAAAATCTATTAGAGAACTATCGAATGGTGTTAATTCAACGGCACAAACAATCCGATCCAATATAACTTCTGGAGCAGAGAGAATATTTAGTCAAGCAGCAGCTGAACTCAGTAAACAAGAAATTGAGCTTAGTGATCTGAATGAGAAACAACAAGATAAATCAATCGATATGTATAATGAAATTAACAAAATGCACAGACAGCAACTTGAAATTCTAGATAAGAAAATCGATGCTTTACAAGATAAACAAATCGGAAACGCCTATGAGTTCAGAGATCGTTACACAGAATCATTGAAAGAGGATTTAGCGAAACAACAAGAAATCTTGAGCAATTCAAAAGCAATTATTTTTGACCAATGTGAAAAATTAGCTAATGATTTACGTGAGCAAACCTCTTCAATAACTAATAGATCCATTCTGGAATTAGAAGCCAAAACCGCTGGAATAGAAGGAGCGATATTTAGTACTGTTGGTAATATTACCGCCGAAGCTTCAAGAAGAACAGAGGGTGTAGCAATAGTAGGTGAGCAAGCAGTATTAGGAATTGAAGAGAGATATACTGAAAATCTTGAACGAATTCGCCAAAAATTAACAGACCAGGTAATTTCTCGTATTGAGAGTGAAGCGGCTAATATTGCGAAATATAAAGGTGGATTGCGCCAAATAGGTCGAGAACATCTTGCTTTATATGGTAAAACAATGAGTGACCTCAACGACAATCTGAAGAAAGATATGGAAAAAGTAGAGAAAGCATCGATGAAAACAATTGCTGCTTGCGAAACTAAATCCAAAAGATTACTAGAAGATCTAGATGTAGAAATCACTGCAATGGGTGAAAGAGTTGGTTTGAGTACAGACCGGTTAATTGCAGATTTATTAGATGGTTTTGATCGAGTACTTCAGAAGGTTAAACGAGAAGCAACACTTTTTGCTCGGAAGCAATTTGAGCTATCAAATAGGAGCAATATGGAAATCGCTGAAGCTTTTCTCAAGTCAGTAGATGATTTAGAAGAAGTAATGCTAAAACAAATTTCCAGTTTTGCTAAGAGAACTTCTATGTCAATTGATAAAACAAATGATTTATCCACTATCATTAATGACCATGTTAAAAATATGACTGGATCATTCAAAGAATTGTCAGAGAATTAGGTACGAACCTAATTTCTTCTTCTTTTCTTTTTAAACTAAATTATTAACAAGTTATTTAACTTACAAGTGAATCTATTTCATAGATTACTTTGTTGGATCAAGAGGAACTTCCAGAACCTGATAAAGAGTTGTCACCTAAACCATTACAGATAGAAGCAGATAAGAAACTAATTCCCAAACATGTTTACTTTCTTATAGCTTTAGCAATGGTTATGACCTCATTTGCGTCTATACTGATTCGTTATGCGGGTATAGACATTGTTAGGATAGATGTAAATCTTGTACCGGCAGATGCATCTGTAATTGCTTTTTGGCGACTGCTTTTTGCTACCATTGGAATGTTTCTGGGAGCAGTTTTTACTAGAAATTTGAAGGAATTCAAAAAAGTTGAGCTTAAGAAAGATATGCCTTTGTTAACTTTGTCTGGACTTGCATTAGCAATTCATTTTGCTACCTGGAATATCTCTTTGCAAATGACCAATGTCGCAAGTTCAATTACAATTGTCTATTTAATGCCATTATTTGCGCTCCTTCTGTCAGTAATTTTTCTCAAAGATAAAGTATCTTGGAAACAGGTCTTTGTTGTCGTTCTTACTGTTGCAGGAGCTATTACTGTAGGATTATCTGATTTACTAACAGTAGGATTAGGCAACCTTTACGGAGATTTATTTGCATTAGCAGGAGGAATTTCAGGTGCAGTTTATTTTGTTATCGGGAGAAAGAAAAGAGAGAGATTAGACATATTCTCATATGCAACAATCGTCTATGGGATTTGTACGATTTTCCTTCTTATTTACGTACTATCAAATCCCCTTACAAGACCAGTAATCATCACAGGTCTCAGCTGGCACCATTTCCTATTCTTTTTACTGCTTGCTATAGGACCTTCGTGTTTAGGTCACACTTTATACAATTACAGTTTAGGTTTTGTTAGAGCACCAGTTATTACTGTAACTGCTTTAGGTGAAATGTTTGGTGCGACGTTATTAGCTATACTATTCTTCACCGAAATTCCACATTGGTCTGCATTTATTGGTATGGCTCTTGTTGCAGCAGGCATTGTAGTGACAGTTATATTAGAAAACAAATCTCTGAAAGAGCAAGCAAACGAACAAAAGAATACATCTTAATGTGCTCAAAAAATAATGTTAGAAAAATTGTTAACATTTATCTAGCTAAAAAATGATATATAACTTGAAGGAATTACTAGATGACAAAAATAAGCCTGAATAGGTTAATCTCCAAAATCGCAGCTGATAAAGAAAGTAAAAAACTGGGAAAAATCATTCGAATAGAAAGATTGCTTGGTAAGACTATTAAAAAATATAAACCATATGCTATGATTTTGGTTACTAAACGATTTAAGAAAAGACTCATTGTTCCTATAGAAGTAGAAAAAATAGTCAAAGTCGAAGGAACATATGTTTGGTTTGATATTACAACTGAGGAATTCGAGAAAGAAGTAAAGAGATTGCGAGAAATAAAAGTCGAACAAGAAATCTATCCGGAAGATACCGGGTTGTATCAGATAAAGGGTCTAAGCCGTACAATTGATCCTTACAATTTAGGTCACAAACGAAAAGAGAGGAAAAGGTAAACATCTAATTTATAAATATTTAAGAAGATAATCAACCATTAATAATTAGAGGGTAATAAATGAATTATCGTATTCTAGTAGGAAAAGTTGCAGCAGACAAAAATAACCAAAAATTAGGTATAATAGTAAAAATAGAAGATTTGCTTGGTAAAACAATTAAGAAAAATAAGCCTCATGCTTGGATAAGATATCAAAAACGATTTAAGAAAGATGTTTTTGTGCCTTTAGATTTGGAGAAATTAGTAAAAGCAGAAAAGAGCTATACTTGGTTTGATATTACAAAGAAGGAATTTGAAGAAGAAGCAGAGAGAATTCGGAAAACGCAGATTGTAAAAGAAATCTATTCTGGAGGTATTAGAAATACAGGAGAAAACACCCTTCAAGCTAGTAGGACTTTTAATACTGCAATTGATTCTACAGGATTAGTTAAACCAAAAAAGGAAAGAAGACGATAGAGATGAATATTTATCATCAACTACCTCGTTTTTAATTTCCGTTATTAAACAGCTTATTTTTCCAATAGTTGTTTAGCATGCTCAAATTTTTGCATTTTTTTCTCTTGATGCTTGGAGATGAAATGATTCGCTCGTGTAAACAAATCTTGTTTACACACACCACAAAGAATTCCACCATTTCTACATTCAGTAGTTCTCTTCGTCAATTCGATGTCTTCGTCCATGAAGAAGAACTGAAGCAGATCAAATACTCTACAGATTTCAGGTCGTCCTCCGTGTTCAAGCTGTTCTTGTTTTGTTTCTCGTCCACCTGTAAATATCGCCGCTATTTTCTTCTTGAGTGTCTTTGGTGTTTCTGCTAATGTAAGCATAAAACTATTCCCAGCACTTTTGGACATTTTCTCACCTCCATCTAACGAACCAATGATCTTGTGGAAAGTAAAGGACGGCATTTCAAAACCAAATTGCTCTTGATAAATTTGTTTTCGTGCTAAATCTCGAGTTAGTCTTGCATGGGGTGCTTGTTCTAATCCTACAGGAGTAACAGTTTGTAATGGACCTTCGAATTCTTCTAATTGTGGAAAAAGAATATCTGCTGCTTGAATCAAAGAACTTTGATAAGCGCCAAATTTCTGTTCTCCATAAATAGCTTTCATCATATTGTAAGTGACATTCTTTGAAAACATCGAACCAAGTCGAAGAACGTTCTTTTCTTCTGATTGTTTGTAAATATAGACATTATCTAGATCAAGACCAAGTGCTAAAATGTCAGCTATATTATCAATTGCTGTTTCATGACCTTCTTTCAACGGTGTTCCATTATGCAAGTAGGCTTCCATATCTGCAATACAGAAATATACCTTCCCACCTAATGATTGGAAATATAGCACTTCATTACATGTAATTAGTGAACCAATATGATATTGCCCAGTTGGTTTTATACCTGTCATTACTGCGAATGGTTTTTTCTGCTGTATTGTTTTGAATACTTTTTCCATGTCTGTGTGACCAAACATTATTCCTCTTCGAAGATATCTATGATGCACAGATTTCTCAAGAGTGTTCATTATCTTGTCCATTTTTTTAATGCCAAACTCGGCAAATGCACGTTCTGAATTAGTTATCTTTCCCGCAAAGGTATCTATTGTCAACTGATTAGTAATTTTTGAAACCTCCAAAAACAATAAACTGGTTGCTATTCTACTCTTACGTCATCTAGGAGGAGTTAAAACCAAACGCGCCAAGCGTGTTCTAGATGAATAGAGTGGTTAAACATAGTATGCAACCTAAGTTTTTCTTGTGGTTATTATTATTAAATAATTTCCCATTTCTTGTTTTCTTTAATGATTTTGATAAAAAAATGATTAATAAATAGAAAAAAAGAAGAGAAACTCAAATTATATTATTGTCTTTCTCTTTTATTTTCCTGCAACAACAAGTTCTGAGAATTTTACGCTTGGTGAATATATGTTTCCAGAATTTCTGCTATCATTACAAATTGCTTCAATATTATTTTTGAGAGATTCCCAGAAATTTCCTGAAAGAATAACATTTTTTACGGGTTGGGAATACTCACCATTTTCAATAAGCTGTCCGTGAGTTACTGTAGCATTTAGCTGTCCACTTGTTGGATTTGACAACCATTCTCCAATTGTTTTTTCGATAAATAAACCATTTTTTGTTTCACTAATGACTTCATCGAAATCCCTATCACCATTAACTAAAACTAAATTGCTAACATTAGGTCGGGGTTTTGCTCTCCCACCCCTATTAGCATTACCTGTTGATTGGGTTTTATCAATTGTTGCGGAATAATGGTCATATATGTAATTCTTTAGTATACCATTTGAAATAATTGGTGTTCTTTGTGTTGGATGACCTTCTTGATCAAAACTACTCGAGTTCAACCCTTTTTCTAATGTACCATCATCAAATAAGCTGAAACATTCCATTGCTATTTGAGAATCAATTTTATCTTTTAGAGGAGATCGACCCTTTCGCACCGTTTCTGCACTTATACTTGGGCTTAGCATTCGATTCATAATTCGTGCGAACACATCATTTTTTATTATTACAGATATTTTTCTGCTCTCAATGGGTTTAGCATCCAGATATTTTTGCGACATTTCAACAGCTGAATTAGTAAGGGAAGTATAATCTATATCCTTCCAAAATCTAGTTTGGATATGTTCACTACCTGTACTTTCTCCTCCTTTGACAGCTTTTGCAAGAATATAGGTATTCAAGCGACTAGATTTTCGTTCCATTGAATCTTGATAGCAATTTGCAAAGGAAAACTGTCTTTTGGTAATGCCAAGTACGCCACGTGTGATCAATGCTTTTCCATCATTAGCAACATTATCCAAACCAGTATTAATTGCACCAGCAAGATCTTCATAATCGAGTTTATCTAAAACAGGATCATAGAGGTTTTTAACTTTCGATTCTTTGACTGTCTTGTTAAGAGATGACCAATTTGGATCTTCTGGAGCAACCTTAGCTATTTTTACTGCTCGTTCTACGATATCATGTATTGATTGTTTATTCAGTAAGGTTGTTGAATAGGTTGCAATTTTCCTATCTTTTATTACTCGAACACTTAAGAGCGTTTTATTTAAAGTGCTAATATTTTGAATTTCTTGAGCAAAATTAATTTGAATTGTTTTTTCATTACGCACAACTGCATCTGCTTCATCCATTCCAAGTTTAATTGCTTTATTTACTGCTATTTCACAATAATCCATCTTATTTCCCTCCAATTGGTATCTCTTGAATTCGAATATGTGGTCCACCACTACCTACTGAAGCACGCTGTCCACTTTTACCGCACGCACCAAAGAAGCGGTTATGTATAGACAAATCATTACCTACAGCATCAACTGTTTTCAAAGTATCTAAAATTAAACCACTTAATACTACTCCTCTAACAAGCTCAGCTAATTCTCCATTGCGAATCATATAGCTTTCTCCACATCGAAAAGTAAAAGTTCCGGAAGCAGTATCTACTTGTCCTCCTCCTGCACCTTTTCGTTTAACATAAATTCCGGTTTTGATATCCTCAACCATTTCATCGAAAGAATATTTCCCGTTATCAATAAAGGTATTAGTCATTCGTACTTGTGGCTGATTTTCGAAATCTTGTGCACGAGCATTTCCAGTGGGTTGAACGTGTAACTCATTTGCTGAATTTCTATCATGCATATATCCTTTGAGAACACCTTTATCTAAAATAACTGTTTTTTCCTTCATTACACCTTCGTCATCAAATGGTACATAATAACCACCAGGAATATCTCCTTGATCTATAATTGTTACTTGTTCGTCAGCTAATTGCTCACCTAATCGATCTTTCAATGTAGAGGAGCCAGTGAAAACTAAATCAGCTTCTGCAGCATGACCAAATGCTTCGTGAACAAGCAATCCGACTAGATCTGGGTCAGCAATGGCTGTATACGTTCCTGAAGGAGGGGCAACAGCATTTGCTGCTTGAACAGCTAGTTCCGATACATCGGTTGTAAACTCATTCCAATCTCTAGATGCAATAAAATCATACCCCAAACAGTCCCCCGTCCCATATCCCATTCTTTCAAGCTTGCCATTAACAGAAGCAACAGATAAATGATGAATTCCGATGAGAGGAATAGACGAGCTACTTTGAAATCCTTCTGAAGAGACAAAGAATCGATAATTTTCTGAATAACCCATTATAGTAGTTCTATTTTTTATTTCATCACTTATCTTAGCTGCTTTATTCGCTTCAATAAGGAGAGAAACTTTCTCTTCTGGAGATATATCAAAAGGATTAATCTTTGTTGGTCTAAATACCTGTTTTTGAACTAATTTTTTTGGTTGAGCAAAAACACCCTTTTTACTGGTAAAAGATTTTGCTGCTTTAACAGCTACTCTTAATGTCTCATCAACACTATTTTTGCTTAAATCACTCGTTGAAGCAAAACCAACAGCACTATTTACTGTTACTCGAATACCGATTCCCACACGATTTGAAGAATTAAAATTATCTAATTTCTCATCTTCAATTTGGATTATTTCCTCCTGATAGTTTTGAAATCGGATGTCAGTGTAAGAAGCACCTAGAGTAGATGCTTTTTTTAGTACACGATCTAAATCTATTTGATTCAATAATTCAGAATTTGTTTTCATTATTTCATCCCAGTTATTTCCTTGCACTATTTTACTTTTAAAGTTAAAAACAACTGACTGATATCAACTAATTTAACTTCTAAAGATTAATAGCTGGTATTAATGTAGATTACCCCTAGAAATATTTTTTGTCAGAGAGGTTGGAATATTCAAGTTAAAATAATCAAAATGCTAATATTTCTGTGAAACATTACATAAAATTCAGTCATTATTTAACTGAAAGTATAAATGTTGAAAAAGATGTTTGTGGAATGTTAAGCTATGAAAGCTGTAATTATTTATTTCACTATGGGAGGACGTACAAAAAAGACAGCTATTTATACTACGGCTCGATTCTCAGGTGGAAAGGCACTCAAATATATGAAAGAAAAAGTACAAGAAACTGGCGCTCAAATTATCAAAGAAGCCAATTTTCGAAGAGTTTTTTGGTTGGGAAAAAGAAAATCAATAAAATTTGGCATGGAACTAAACGAGATTTAATAATGATTGTTGGTGGGAAACTCATGGTTCCCATTGAGTTATGTTGAGAATACAATAGAATTATTAGTTTCTTCGTACAGATTATTGTGAGAATAATGGATTACTCAAGGCTAATTAGCAAAATTGCAACAGATAAAAACAGTACTAAA
>DAOUWQ010000112.1 GCA_030667035.1 Candidatus Heimdallarchaeota archaeon
AAGTTGCTTTTGCAAAAGCAGTAAAAGCATATGATGGCTCTAATAAACCAAAAGATGCTCTACGTGTAGAACAGAATTTAGAAAAATTCGATTTACTAGATCGTTTCAGAGAATACGCAGCAAAAGGTCGTGTAGATGATGCTGAAGATATGATTGATGCCATTTCCTCCAGTTTTCCAGCGATTGCAATTTCTGATTTATATGCAGAAATCGCCTCGGTCTTGGAGAAAAATAGTCGCACAACTGAAGCTATTACCTACTATGACAAAGCAGCAGATACAACAAAGAATCCAGTTAAAAGACAAAGTTATGTAAATGCACTACGTAGAATAGGTTCACGAATCGCCTCCGAACCTTCTCAAGGTGAAACTATTGCTTCAGAGGATCTTTCAGAAAAATGCGTTGTTTGTAAACGTAAAATCAGCAAAGGACAAAACTATGTTGAGTGTCCGCATTGCTCGAAGCCTGCTCATTATTCACATTTTCTTGAATTTGTTAAAGTACGTGGCGTTTGCCCAAGCTGTAATGCAGCTTTAAAGGTAGCTGACTTAAAAGGCGAGTAACCACTACTTTAAAATTCGATATTTCAATTTTGTGCTGATGGTTGTGATATTTTGTCTAATAAAAAAGCAGAGACTTTGTCTACTAAAATTCTAAAGAATTATGATTATGCCACAAAGTTAGAGGAAGCCGATATTAGATCTCTGATAGCAAAAATCCGTTATATGCTGAAAAAGCAACCTCTTTGCAAAAGAATCCAAACAGGATCAGTATTGGCTGTAGGGGACATACATGGCGATTTCAATATGCTGAAAAAAGTCATCTCGATTTTTCAAAAAGATAAACAGATAGATCATTTAATTTTCCTTGGTGATGTTGTGGATAGGGGTTCTCAATCAATTGCCTGTGTGAATCTAATTTTTGCATTAATTATTGCACAACCCGACAAAGTTCATTTTATTCGAGGCAATCATGAAGCAATTACTGTAAACTCCCGGTATGGTTTTGCTGATGATATTCAAGCATTTGGTGCAGATGAAGATTTATTTTTACTTTTTAACTATGCATTCAGTGAACTTCCTATAACACTTGTCCATGAAAAGCAAAAAATATTCTATGTTCATGGTGGTATTCCAATAAAATCATGCTTGCTAGAAGATATTGATAAACTTCCAAAAGGGGATATGCAACTAAATAATGAAACCATCAAGCAATTACTTTGGAATGATCCTAAGAATGAAATCTTACAACATGCTTATAGTATGAGAGGTGAGGGAATTTTCTATTACGGTTTAGAGCTTGTAGAAGAATTTCTAAAAAAGAACAATTTGGAAATGATTGTAAGAGCTCATGAAGCATTTTCTGACGGATACAAATATTTCTTTGATAAGAAAGTTCTAAGTGTCTTTACATCTGAAGAATATTACGAGTATATTCATGCAAAAATTGCTCTAATCGATGAAAAAGGGTTAATACAGATTTTCCATCCAAATGATTATGAATATGCACTAACAAGATAGGCTATTTTTCTTAAAAAAAATGATAAAAGGATGGTGTTGGTTTACACCGCCACCAAGCCGAAGAGCACCCATAAGACTACTGATACAGTAGAGAGGAGCAGTATTCCTATAATATCTAGAACAAAACCAACCCGGAATATTTCCTTAACACTGAAATAACCTGTTGAATAACTTATCATTGTCGGCGGAGTACCAAATACTAATGCATAATCCACACTGGAACCAATTGCAACTATTACTGCTAACATAATCGGGTCAATTTGTAAACTAACTGCAATTGGAATAACAAGAGGAATAAGCATAGCTGCACTCGCAGTATTACTGGCAACAGCTGTTACTAACAAAGAAATACTACCAACAATCAAAGCAATTATGATGTAATGTTTTCCTTCAATAATGCCCATATTCGAGGCAATCCAATCACCAATACCAGTAATAACTAATGCGTTGCCAAGTGCTAATCCTCCACCAAAAAGGAAGAGCGCATTCCAATTAACCTTCTTTACATCTTTTGGTTCTAAGATATTACCTCCGAAAATAAGCACTACTGCAATAAGTGCTACTATACCAGAACTGAGAGATATTACACCATTTGTCCAGGTGCTAATTGGTTTTGCAAGAAGCCAGAGCGCAATGGTGAACAAGAAAATAATCACTGTTACCCATTGTTTCTTACTCATTTTCCCCATCTTTTTCAAATCCTTCTTAAAAACAATTTGAGCATCAGCTAAACTTTCTTTCGAAACTTTTGGTTTAAAGACAAGAAGGAGATAGCCCCAAATAATAATTAGCATGATCATTACAAATGGCAATCCAAAAGCAAACCATTTGAGGAATGAAATTTCTATACCAATATTACTCAACCCTGCTATAGCAATAGGATTTGCTGGTGTTCCGATAACAGAAGCAATTCCACCTGTAGACGCAGCATAACCTATACCCAGCACCAATGCTTTTTTGAACCCAGTAATGTCTTTGTCTCGACCACTAATTCTTATTTGATCAACCATTGCAATGGCAATTGGAATCATTACTGCTGCACTCGCAGTATTACTCATCCACATTGAAAGGAAAGCAGCCAAACCCATTAGGATTAACAGTAAAAGATTGGGACGAACAGTAGCATTCCCAATAATACCTAGTGCTAAACGACGGTCAATATTATGTTTTTTGAGCGCTTCCGCGATTATGAACCCACCAAAGAATAATGCTATTACTGGGTCAAAAAATGGTTGTAATGCATCTGCAGCACCTGAGATACCTGTAATAACCATAACAGCTGGGACGAGAAAGGCTCCTACAATGGTAGGAACTATTTCAGAAATCCAAAGACCTGCAATTATGACTAACAAACCTATGGCAATACCTGCTTTATACGGAATTGCCATTGTAAAATAACCAACAGTAACCATAGCGCCTAATTCACTACTATAAATTTCTTCAATTTTTGTCGCGCGGATTTTTCTATCCATTCCATCCCCAACAATTTGAGAGTTAAGGTCGGTTAAAGCCAGTGTGTCAATGGAACTATTACTTAAATCTAAAATACCAACCCGATACTCAATTTTCGATTGGGTTGAAGATCTGAACGCTTGATTAGTTATAACGATACATGAATTACCACTACTACCAAGATCTAAGATATATTCCACTTGTTGTGTATTGGCACTGGTAGCCATTGTGATATTAAAACTAACATTATATGAATTAGCACCATTTGTTATATCCAGTTGAACTTGATATAATCCTGGTTCCATATTTGAAGGCCCAAGAAAGGAAGCACCAATTGACAGACCAATAATAACAACAGCGATAACAGAGGTTTGAATTATCTTTTTTTTCCTAGCCTTTTTTTCCTCTGGAGTCAACTCTTTTTTAGATTCACTTTTTTTTTCTTCACTTTTAGCTTCAAGTGTTAATTCTTCTTCATCTATTTGTGATGCTTCCTTTGACATGTTTTTTGTCCTCTTTCGATTCTCTCGAAATGTTTTCTGAAACTTTTATTCTACAAATAATTAGTCAAAAAATATTACCTATATAATTTTAGCGTAATGTGTCAAAATAGTTTTCCATTAACTTACTTCTGAATTGTTCCTATGTTGCAAAGTAATAGGTGAGTAGTAACGCAATAAAGAGAATTACCGGCAAACCTGTCGAGATAGATGCTTCAATCCACGAAAAATTACTTGCGGGCTTCACCATAAAGACAATATATACACCAGCTGTTACGAATCCTAGAATATTAATAATTAAACCAAAAATGCCTGCAAAGGAATTGCGGAATTGAGTCATTGTTGCAAAAACCTCTGAAAAATCATAGATATTCGTTCTGTTCCAAGGTAAAGCAATAACATACAATATACCATTGAATAAAGATGCTATAGTAAGTGGAAGCATGCCATAACCTACTACTCCTCGGATCTGTTTTTTCGTAGCTTTCCCACCAAGCAGTCTAGCGGTTGTACGTATAGCAAAGCTAGCTAATAACCATAAAAACAAAGGTAGTAACAGAGAAAAGAGCCACATAATAATAAAAATAACTGGCAAACGCCAACTGAAAAAATAGTTATGCATCAACAAAGCGAAAATTTGTAATGCCATCCCAAAAGCGATTGCAAAGATAAAAAGAGTTACTCCTTTTGTGTCTGGATTATTTGCAATATCTAAAAATGCGCCACGGGGTTTCGAGAGTAATGATCCAATTCGTCCCCACATTTCTTTGTAGCCAATAGGGGCAAAGATTTTGGTTTCATACGTCGTAGTTAAATCTGCTCCACAAAAAGGACATAACAAGTACCCTTGAGGGGCGGTTTCACTACAAATGGGGCATTGGATTAAGGCTTCATCAGTACTCAAAATTTTCTGCTCCGCTAGATGAATATCTTTTGATATAGAATCAAGAGCTCTAAAACCTAATAATCGTTTCTATTTGGGTCTAAAAGGATTATCTTTTTAAGCACAAATAAACGATGTTTGACTCTACTTGGTGTCATAAATGAAGAAAGTTCTCTTGACGGGTTTTGGCCCTTTTGGAAAAGACTCCCTTAATCCTGCTTTACTCGTTATTCAAGAATTAGATGGTCAAAAGGTAGCTCTTAAAAATGGAGGAAAAACTTCTGAAGCAGAAATAATTACAAAAGAGTTATCAGTTGTTTTTAGTAAAGCCATTAATGAATTCAAAACCACAGTTGAGACCACAAACCCAGATCTAATTCTCTCAATTGGACAAGCGGGAGGTCGGATGGGCATTTCTCTTGAACGAATAGGTATCAATGTAGCAGATGCCGATATTGCGGATAATGAAAAAAACAAACCAAGAGATGAACCAATTGTCCGTGAAGGTCCTGCAGCATACTTTACTACAATAAATATTCGAAAATCCTTCAATGAAGTAAAACAAGCAGGTATACCTGTAAAGATATCAAATTCTGCTGGAACATACGTCTGTAATAATTTGATATATGGGGCCTTACACTTTTTAACCTCAAATGAAACATATTCAAAAATTAAATATGGTTTTATACATATACCTTATCTCCCCAAACAAGCGGCAGAAAAAAAGAAAATCACTCCTTCTATGCCTTTGGCTTTAATTAAAGAAGCGATTCTTATACTAATAAAGGGAAATTTAGGTTAGTATTTCTAAAAACATAGTTATCTTATTTTTTTTATACTTAGAGGAATACTATTCAGAGTGCAATGCTATCAAAAACACGTTTTAAAAGACTCTTCGTCTATTGCATTGTAATTTTTTTATTAACAATAATTTGTTTTGATTCAATAAAAAGCATTGATTTTTCAATAGATTCCAATCAATCCATTTCTAAGAAAGAAACTTTGAATAATACTTTTCCTAACCAAACCGAAAATCAACCGAAAAAATCTATTAGTTTCTTGGGGAGTGGAAGTATTAAAGTTAATTCAATAACCTTAGAGGATAATTTTATTCTAAAAGGTGAAAACGCTAAAGTAACAATTAGTTTGGAAAGTGAGGTTGCTAACGAGGATATTTCACTTCTACTTACTCTTGTAAGCGTTCCGTCAAAATATGGTCTTGAATATTTTCAAGATGTAAATACCGATGGTACTCTCGAGCCATTAGAACTAGAAATAGGCATCGAAGATTTTTGTCAATCTCTAAGTGAACACATAACATTTGAGAAGGACATTTCTTTTGGACCAGACGTTAATGAAGGCTTATTGAATGCTCATGCACTTATTCCCCTTAATTGTGGTTCTTGGCAAATAATTGCGATATCTTTCACGTCTGCACAGGGTGAAAGCTCTTATACCATAGAGGATCCGTCC
>DAOUWQ010000239.1 GCA_030667035.1 Candidatus Heimdallarchaeota archaeon
CTCTCGCTCGTCTTGACGATAAGAGCTCTCTTCCAAAATTGATTCAATTGTTGAAATCAAGTACTAATGAACTGGAAAAAAGTATTACTGCTAGATTAATTGGTAAAGTAGGAAATGAACACGCTACTTTACCTTTGCTTGAGTTATTAATAGAAAGTGCCCCATTATCTGGTTTAAGTGCAGGTATCGCTCTTCATCTTTTGATAAATCGTATTGGTTCTGAGATTTTTGCTAAACATCTGAGACACCCTGATATAAAGGTTAGAACGCAAGTTATCTGGTTTCTTTGTTCTAGAACAATGCATTCCAATCTCCCTGAAGAGAAAAAACATATTATTTCTTTGCTGAAAAAAGCGCTCCACTTTGAAAAAGAATGGAAAGTAAAACTTGTTCTTGCTTACAGTCTTTCTACATTAAATGTTACAGAAGGAGCCAAAGAGTTGCTCTACTTTTGTTTATCAAATAAGATAGAGAAAGAGCGTCAAAATTTCTTTTGGGAAGAAATTACTCGCTTCTATATTTACTCACAGAAACAAGTTTCTCTTGAAATAATGAACAAACTGAACAAGAAATTTTCTGTGAATGATCGACAAATTGCTAATACTAGCAAAGCTATTTTTTCTCTTTTGAAAAAATTAGAAGAAACTATTAATGATATTGATAAAATATTTGATTTTACTTAAATGCTCGGTTTTTTTGTTCTTTAATCAAAGGAAAATGATGATTTTAATTAAAATTAGGTTTTTCTTCAATTAACATGATCATGTTAACTTTATTTCACTTTTCCTAAGATTTTTTTCCTTAGATTAACATATCCGTGTTAAGTATACATATTTATAAGTAGATACCCAATAATAGGTTGGCGATTAAAAAGCTAATGTATCCACAACAAGCCTAAAGGTCTAGTAGTTGGTTGGGTTGGGGGTGCACTAGAAAAAGACGATAAGAAAATAGTCTTGTTTCCAAACCCGAGGAAGCAAGATGACATTCGGAATTGTCGATTAATCGTCACTTTTACGTTATGAGAAATAAAAATCTTATTCTTCTAGTTCTTTTCCAATACTAATAATTCTTTCAATAATTCGAACTGACTCGAGTGTTTCTTTAACGTCATGCGTTCTGATGATATTTGCTCCATGAAGGACTGCTATACTTGTTGCTCCCAATGAACCGAATAATCTTTCCTTTGGATCTTTGATGTCTAAAATGTGTCCAATAAATGACTTTCTCGATAAACCAATACAAATTGGTTGATTAAACGCTTTAATCATCTGGTGAATATTCATCAATAAATGAGCATCTATTTTATACCATTTGAAATCATCAATACGATGGAAGCCAATATCTGGATCTAAAATTATCTTGTTTGGATTAATTCCTGCTTCTTCTGCTATTTTCAACGATTCTTTTAACGCAGTAATTACCCGTTTTGTAGGATTTCCTTTGAATCTGTTTATATTCCAAGCACCGATTATTACAGGAACATCTAATTCAGCTGTGACCCTTGCCATTTCTGGGTCATCATTGAATCCACTTATATCATTAATCATTTTCGCTCCAGCCTCAATTACTGCTTTTGCAACCACACTTCTTGTAGTGTCAATGGAAATGGGTTTCTTGATTTCATTAATGATAATGTTGATTCCTTGTAAAGCTCTTTTAGTTTCCTCTTCTGCTGAAATTTGGTTTTCTAAATATGGTGCAGTGCTTTTAGCTCCAACATCAATTATTTCTGCTCCAGCTTTTACTTGTTGTAGGGCTGTTTGTAGTATTTTCCCGGGGTCTGTTTTTACTGAACTTTTGTAAAACGATTCTGGACTCAAATTGATTACACCTTGAATCCGTACTGGTTCATTTGCACCGATTTTCATTCCCATTAGATTAACAATTTTCATAATAATGCACCATTCATTTATTAGAAGCAAGTTGCAATTATTCAAAAGAGTTTTAAAAACTATTTGCTATATTACTCGACAAAAAAATTTCGGTGAGGAAAATGAGAGACAGCTTTGAACGACTAAAGGACAAGTATCCGTATTACAATGAAACTTTTGATGTTGAAGAACGAATAGATTTGATAATGAAAAAATTGCAATTATTTGATAAATTCAAATTGTTGTCTGGCAGGCATTTTTCTCTCTGGGTGACCAAACCCATTTTACGATTAAAAATTCCCTCTTTAGGAATGACTGATGGACCAAATGGAGTGGCGTTTCATTCAAGTTTAAAAAAGAATACCAAATTCCCAAACAGTAAATGTTTATCTTCTACTTGGAATCGGGAACTTGCTAAAGAATATGGAATTGCTATTGCTAAAGAAGTACGCGCTTCAAAACGCCATATATTATTAGCTCCAGGAATCAATATTGATCGCACTCCAATGAACGGTCGAACTTTTGAATATTTTAGCGAAGATCCCTATTTAACTCGTGAAATTGGCAGTCCTTTTGTTGAAGGTATACAAAGTCAAAGAATAGGTGCTTGTTTGAAACATTATGTAGCAAATAATCAAGAAACAAACCGATTTACAATGAACTCCGTTGTAGATGAACGAACTTTACATGAAATCTATTTACGCGCGTTTCGAGATATTGTTCTGCGTTCAAATCCATGGGTTGTAATGGGAAGTTACAATAAAATAAATGGTATACGCGGTTGTGCCCACAAAGAATTGCTTCGAGATACACTTATGGACAAATGGGGTTTTAAGGGATATGTTGTTACAGATTGGTTTGCCACTAGGGGTATAACCAAGCCTGAGGATTGCATTAAAGCAGGTTTATCCTTAGAAATGCCAATACCTATCGCTTATAAAATGTTTCAACTTCGAAAAGCATACAAACAAGGTAAATTCACGATAGAGGAATTAGATGATGTTGTTCGTAGGTTATTACGAGTAATGTTTTATGTTGGACTTTTTGATAATCCAGAATCTATTCCTCAAGGCGAGCGAAATACTACTGAAATTCAAAATGTAGCTAGAAGAATTGCAGAAGAGGGAATTATCTTACTGAAAAACGAAAATGAAATATTACCACTTGATATTGATGAAGTCAAAACTATCGCTGTTCTCGGTCCAAACAAAGCTAAGAAATTTGGTAAATTACTTTATGGTGGAAGTGCTGCAGTCATTTCTCCTTATGAAATAACACCAGAAGAAGGCTTAAAGAAGAAATTAGAAGGTAAAGTTGAATTTACAGAAGATAGAATGATTGCAGATTATTGTATTATTTTCGCAGGATTAGATCATAGTAGAGGTATGGATTGCGAAAGTATTGATAGAGATAATTTTGAGCTCCCTGAAGAACAGATTCAGCTGATAAAAGAAACGGTGAATATAAATCCAAATACTATTGTTGTTTTGCTTACTGGTAGCCCTGTACCAATGATTCAATGGATAGATAATGTTCCAGCCATTGTTGAAGCATGGTATCCTGGAATGGAAGGTGGTTTAGCAATCGCAGATATACTATTTGGAGATATAAATCCCTCTGGAAAATTACCAATAACATTTCCCAAAGAGTTGAGCGATTCTCCCGCTCATAAATCAGAAAAAACTTTCCCTGGTGATGGCGAAAACGTTCTCTATGAAGAAGGGCTATTTGTTGGATATCGTCATTTTGATCAGCAGCAAATAGAACCACAATTCCCATTTGGTTATGGATTATCCTATACATCTTTTGAATATAGTAATTTGAAATTAGCTAATAATTTAATTTCTAAAGATAGACCAGTAACAATTTCAATTGACTTAACAAATACTGGTGAAAGAGCAGGTTCAGAAATAGTTCAACTTTATATCAGCGCGAATGAATCACCAATTATTCGACCACCTAAGGAATTAAAGAATTTCACCAAGGTTCATCTCGAACCGAGTGAAACTAAAACAGTTGATTTACAAGTTAGTTTAAGCGATCTTATTCATTATGATAGTAGAATTCACAACTGGACCTATGGAGTAGGCACTTATACTGTTCGGATAGGTAGTTCTTCTCACGATATTAAATTTGAGACCTTAGTTGCCTGTAAACCTTAGAAAGTTTTAATAAAATTGAGAATTGCTGTCTAGTAAAAAATCTTATAAAATGGTAGTTCTCATTTTCACCTACAAATTATGCCGAGGTAGTCAAGCTCGGACCACGACGCTGGTCTTGAAAACCAGTTCTCGCAAGGGAACGCGAGTTCAAATCTCGTCCTCGGCACCATTTCTA
>DAOUWQ010000090.1 GCA_030667035.1 Candidatus Heimdallarchaeota archaeon
AGATGAAAAGATGAATGGAAAACTACAAACTATTATAGATAAATTACGGGTATTTGCATTTATGGGACAAATAAATTTGTATGACAGAGTAGCTTTTCAAATTCCCGGCATTTCTCATCAACATCCATTTCAAAAAATTATTGAAGAAGTATTAACTGAAGCGGATTTCTCCCCTTCTTTTTACACAATAAAACTGCATAAGTCCAAATATGTTCCGTTACATGAATTATACAATTATGATAATCAAAAATGGAAAATAACGGATATTTAGATTTGCAATATTTTTCAATATCGAATCAATTTCACTTACTTCATTTTAGATTATGGAAGCTGCTTTTATATTGTTAGTCATCTAATAAACCAATACTTAATGGTAAACTATTAATCTCAAGTGGTGTGCTATGAAAATCGGTTTTGGTTTGGAACCTATTCGAGGGTTGCCTATGGATCTTATTGTTCGTCTTATGAAGATGACACTTATTCAGCATTTTGAATTTAATTGGCGCATTATTCCAAAAGTGGAGTTAGTTATCAAATCACTCAAAAGATCAACTACAACTTTTCATTTGCCAATTTTTAATAGAGATCGTTTTGATTTCTCCACAAAAAGTGATACTTTCGAGGTTCAAATGCAGGAAGTTACTTCCTTCATCAACAATAGAAACAAGGATATCAATATCTCTTATACTCTTGCTCATTTTCCTGAAGATCCAAATGGTTCTTATGATCTAATGTTTAGCAGGCTCGCCCAGATAGACACTCCAATTGTGCTTGAAAATGTAGTCGGACCAACAGACGATGAGTTTATGGATTTCTATTTGCAAGCTAAGGATTATTTAGGAAGCCATTTAGCAGGTCATTGTTTAGATATCTCTCATAGATACATCAATAACTGGAAAACATGGTTAGATCTCCCCAAAGAATTGGAGAAAGATATTGAATATGTTCACATTTCAGATTGCACAAAAACTGAGGATTTACATCTTCCCCTTGGACTTGGGGAAATGCCCTTTGATGATTTTTTCGATTATCTCAAGAAAATTCGATATAATGGTGTCATTATGCAGGAATTAAAACCAAATGGTGATCAAGCAGAAGAGATAATGGCCTCAGGCTTACACTGTGCCAAACCATTTAATAAAATAAAATATCTTCGAATGTTAATTCGTCGTGCAATTCTTCGTCCAATTTTACGAAGACGTCAAAAGGATTTCGGAGATTTACTGGATAAAACTGCAGAAGAAATAGGTTTTGATTTCGTATAAATTTGATTTGAAAACGAATATAAACCATTAACCGTATTAAATCAGTATCTTAATCTAATGACAAATCAAATGTCGTAAGGATTATAATTTGCTATTATTTCTCGGTGAAAAAAATGTCAACAGAAAAACAAGCTGTAGTTGTTAACAATAATTCTGCTGTTATTGTCAAGGTTGAGGATTTACATAAATCATATTTCTTAGGTAAAACTGCAATACCTGCTCTTCGTGGCATCGATTTCGAATTGACACGTGGTGAATTTTGTTCTATAATGGGTCCTTCTGGTTGTGGGAAAACTACCTTACTAAATATTATTGGTGGTATAGATCGTCCAGATAGGGGTCTTGTTCAATTTGAAGGTGTTGAATTAACTACCTTATCAGATAATGAGCTGGCTGATTTGCGTTTAGATAAAATATCTTTTGTTTTCCAATTTTATAATCTCCTTCCTCTTCTTAGTGCCCAAGAAAATGTTGAGGTACCTATGGTCTTCCGCGGTGATTCAAGATCCTCCAGAGAACAAAGAGCCAATGAATTATTGGCATTGGTTGGTTTGAAAGGTCGGGAAAATCATCTGCCCACTGAATTATCTGGTGGAGAACAACAGAGAGTATCAATCTCTCGTGCAATGGCTAATAATCCTGATTTGATGATTTGTGATGAGCCCTCCGGGGATCTTGATTCTGCTTCTGCAAAGGTGATCTTGAAACTTCTTAATGACTTAAACAAGGATATGGGTATGACCATTTTGATGGTTACACATGATCGCAGAACAGCAAAAGTGTGTGATCGCATTCTGCATATGTTAGATGGCAAAATCGTTCAAGAAGAAGCTACTCCTGGTATCGAGGGTTCCATTTTAGATGATTCGATTGAAGACTAGAGGGAAACTAGATGGTGAAATTTCTTTCGTATCCAAAATATGCACTCAAATCAATTCGTGCAAAAAAGTTCCGATTTTTCCTTGGAGTACTAGCGTTAGCTATTGCTATCGGAATGTTTGGCGTTTCTAATGTCATAATTGATGCGATATCTTTATCTTATCTTCCTAGAATTTCAGAACAAACTGGTCAGGTTGACATTCGCGTAGAAAACTACAATATTACTGACATTCCACCTATTTATGATTATGAATCCTTGATTGATTCAATAAATAATCTTTCTGAAGTTGCTGGAGCTGCGCCACGTTATGAATTGCCTGGTGCTCGTTTTCAAGGTGCGAACAAGAATTTTACTGTGACTTTCTTAGGCATTGATCCTGTACGCGAGAAAGCGATAGGTTTTGGTGATCTTGAATTATCTTCTCCTGCTGATCTTGGTGTACTACCAGTTAACCATTGTTGGGTTCGAAAGGAGCTTGCTCAAGCCTTAGAATTGGAAATTGGTGGACAATATATAATTGAAATTAGTTTTACTAATATTAACCTTACATTGGATGCTACTTTTGTTAACAAGGATATGTTACCTTCTTCCAAAGAAAATATGATTCTGGTTAATATTGAAACATTAGAACCTTTCATTGGTGGTCCTGGTATTGCTACTGAAGTAGTGGCTCAATTTACCAATAGAGATGAAATTTATGATATCAATAGACCAGAGGAAACTATCGCACAAGCAAAAACGATTGGAGTGCTTGTTCAAGATGCGATTGGAACTGGTTATCAAGTATATTTACCCATAGCAAGTGCTCTAGAAAATAGAGGAACTGGGTTAGTTTTTCTCCGCATTTTATTCAATTCCCTTGCTGCTTTAAGTTTGCTTGTAAGTGGTTTTCTAATTTTCTCTTTAATGACAGTCAGTGTTGAAGAAAAGACTCGAGAATTTGCTTTGTACAGAACTATCGGTGCAAAAAGAAGACAAATCTTCATCTTGGTTCTTTTTGAAGCAAGTTTTACTTGTTTATCGGGATCTGTAATTGGTATTGGTTTCAGCTATTTAATTGCCTATTTTGTGAAGATGTTTCTCCAAAGCAGTGGAATCGATATAGCTTTTACTCTCTCACCAATAATGGTGCTTTATTCCGTTCTTTTAGGAGTTGGAGTGGCGATAATTGCATCTCTTTTCCCTGCTTTGCGAGCAATGAGAAAGAGCATTATTAGTGGCTTAAATCCCTTAAAAGCAGATGAGCCTGATTTAAAACTTGTAAGAGATCGAGGTCCTAACAAAACATTGTTTTTGGTTGGATTTTCAATATCAATTGCTTCTGGGTTAATATTCTTATTAATCCCAATTATGACTGTTTCTTCTTCAGATACTTTGTTTTTCACCATTCTCTTAATGTTGTTCTTTGGATTTGGTTTTGGTCTTTCTCTAATAATCGTTGGAGTAGTTGAACCATTAGTTGAAAACTTGTTCTTATTTATCATCAAACCTATTTTCAAAAAGACGAACAAAATCGTTCATATGTTTCTAAAACGAAATCGAAGAAGAAATGCGATAACTGCGATGATGTTTATCGTTTCCTTTGGAACTACAATGGTTATTTCCACTACCTTTCTAGTTCAAGATCAAGGTTTGATTGAGAACATCGGTACAATAACAGGTTCTGATATCACTCTGTTCGATTCAACCTATGATATTAATGGTTCAGAAATAATGGATGAAATAGTTGAAGAATTTGATGATGTGATTTCTGGTTCATTTAGTACTTTGCCAATTAGTTCTGTATTGACTGGTTTATGGAGTGTTGCTGGAGATCAGATATTCTTTGAATCATATGGTGTTAGTGTGTTGGGCGTACCATCCAATTTTATTGAACCCCTTTATGATGATTTGATAGTTTATTCTGAGGGAACTGATGCAATGTTTGATGATTTGCAAGGAAATAATACTGTAATAATCAGCACTGCTTTGGCTAAAGAATTAGAACTAGGTATTGGAGATACACTGCGACTCAAACTTTTAACTCTGAATCCTGTGCTGATTGAATTAGGATATACTCACGATGTATTTTTGGACATTGTTGGTGTAGCATCAAAATTACCCGGAATGTCTGGTATCCATGAACAAGAACGTTTTGCCTCTGGTTCCACTATTCTTATTGGTGAAGATACTTGGTCGTATTTAACCGACTTGGATTTCCAAGATAGTGCTTATAGGATTTTCTTAGAAACTTCTTCACACGAAGCAGCAGAAACAGTTGGCATAGAATTGCGACGACGATATGAAAGCAATGCCTTGTTCGTGCTTATCGAAAAAGAATTGGTTGACAGAATATCTGAAGACAATCAAACAAGGGTAGTACTGGTAAATGTTATGATGGTCTTCACAATAGTAATTGCATTGTTTGGAGTCTTTGCTTCAACATATAGCAATGTCGCAGAATCACATAAAACCATAGGGATTTTGAAAGCAATTGGTTTGAAGAATCGTGATGTAGATGGGATATTTATTCTGGAATCAACAATTCTCACCATAAGTTCTTGCCTTTTAGGAGGACTAATGGGTTACTTCCTTGGTTATTATCTTTACTTGATAGATGCCATTGAACAAGAATGGAACATTCCCTTGGTTGCTCCACCATTGATAAGCATTCTTTCATTTGTTTTTGCTATAGTACTGGCTGGACTTGGTGCATTTATTGCTACTCGAGTTATTTCAAGAAAGTCCGCTAGCGAATTAATTAGAGTTGAGTAAGGAAATCCCTACTCATTTTCTTTTTTATTTTCCAATTGTTTATGAAGTCATTATTATTATATTAGGATACAATAATTCTTTACGAAAAAATTTCTAACAATTCTTCTAATCCCTTTCTCAAAATACTGATTTCATTATTAGTGAATTTATCCACTAACATATTTGCTGGAACTTCACTGATTTTATTATGATATTGATATACTTCTTCGCCCAATTTTGTCAACCTTAGAGTAACTACTCGTCTGTCATCGTGTGACAAATCTCTTTCAACAAGATTTAGATCATTCACTAATTTATCCATTTGTCTTGTTGCTGTGCTAGGTTTGATATTCAAATAAGCAATAATCTCTTTCATAGTACTTCGACGTTTATAACCAATATAATTCACAATGAATATTAATCGACCTATTTTCATTTCTTGAAATGTAAAATCAACTATTTGACTTGTTAATTTCATAGCAACCATAGTGAAAATTTGGATAATATCTTGTTCTTTATTTGACACTAATAACACCCGATTTAATTCATTTTTTCAAATATTGATTATCAGAAACATTTATATACTTTTTTATTATAATTAAGGATAATACTTGCAAAAATCAAATATTAAATAAATCAAATGAACGGTTATTATGATGAAAAAGACGATTAACTGGAAAATGGTAATTATCCAATGTGGTTTTTGGGCGGGAGCAATACTTGATTTACTATCCGCAATTGCTTCGCTGATTTACATGCTTTCACCAAATGAAACATTCATTAATACTATGTTCGGATGGCCTCCAATTAGTGAGATGTCTTACCTGATTTTCATTACAGAATGTGCTTTGATGTTTGGATGGACTGCTTTATTGATTTGGGGTGCTCAAAAACCTATACAAAGACGAAACGTTTTGTTACTTACCATTGTCCCTGTTGTATCAATGATTATAATATTCAACATTATCGCTATGATTCAAGGTAATATATATTGGTCAATTGCTAGAATTCTCCCACCAGCTTTAGTATCGATTCTTATAATAATCGCATATATTTTAGCTTGTTCAATAGCAAAACGAGAAAAAGTTTCAGGAGAAGAAACTACTAATGCGTAGTAGCTTCCTCTTGTTTTTCTCACTATTTCACGAACTCTTAAATAATTTCAAAATTAATATTGAAATAAATTAGTTATAAGGTATGCTTAATTATGCGATTCCATAAGAAACTAGTTGGTAAAAAATGCTATCTCTCTTCCATTAGTCTAGACGATGCAGAAAAATGGGCAGAATGGTTTAATGATTTAGAAGTGACTATACCACTTGGTGATGAAGCTTATTTGCCAACATCTGTCGACAATCAAAAAGCAACTATTTCTGAACTAATAAAACACAATTCCTACTTCTTCAATATTGTAGACCTTAAATCGGATGAGCTGATAGGTCGTGTGGGTTTGTTTCAAGTTAACAAAACTGATCGTAACGCTATGTTTGGTATTGTTATTGGTGAAAAAAATTATTGGAACCAGGGCTATGGTCAAGATGCCACTCAATTGATGTTAGATTACGGATTCAATCTGTTGAATCTGCATAATATTATGTTGGGTATTTTTGCTTACAATGTACGCGGCAT
>DAOUWQ010000102.1 GCA_030667035.1 Candidatus Heimdallarchaeota archaeon
AATATTTACTTCATCAAACCAATAAATAAAAACCTTATAGAGAACATAATCTGTAACAATTGGAGCTTCTTTTAATTTCAAGAATATATAATCAGGAGTTATCTCAATTGATAGGATATTTATCTGTGATTTATAATCTCCTACTGACTCATAACTATTATTTACAAAGTGTAATACATCATCTTCTGAATCATCGTATTCTGTGGCTTTTACTAAATTAACAAAATCTGAGCTAGCCAAAATTAATACTAATACTATTAAATACAACAATTTATTTTTTCCTTTCATTTCCACCATTAATATAAACTCATCTGAAATAATCAATTCCATACTAAATACTTCATTATTCTAGAAAAAACTATTGGTTCGAATCTGGCTGGGCCCACCACATATTCTCTAAAGATAATTTTTACTCCTTCATAGTCTAGTTTTGAAAATTCATCCTTATTTATCGTGAATCCAGAGAGAGAAGCGAATGTAAACTAAGAGAAAAATCAAAAAAATTTATGAACCATCTAATCAAATACATATATAGGGGATTTAATTATGAAGAGGTATATTCTTTCTTTCATTCTTTCGTTTATGGTTATTGGATCCATTTGGTCAAATGCTATATCAGTTGAAGCAAAACTCAGTAAAGGAAGTTGTTTGTCATCTCTAAATAATATTGATATAATTGAATTGGGTGATTTCTCCGAATTTGAACTCAAAATAGATAATATATTTTTAGCTAGTCAAAATAATAACTCATCCATCGAATTCAGGAGAGCATATGAAAATGAGCCCATCTTTAGTATATTTGGAGAACAGTACCTCTACACTGTTCCAACAAATTTCTCGAATCATGATTTCGAGTTCGAACTAGAACTTAATTACCAATATTCAAATATTGATGAAGTTGGTACACTTCAAATCGAATTTTTGTGTGCTTATAGCGATGAATTACTTTCATATGATGAATTATCCACAATTGCATACATAAAGTTTGAAGGAGATTATTTTACAAATGAAACTTCGTTTGAAATTGTAAGAGGTGTTGATGATGTAGGAGGGGCAATTGCTATTGGTAGTGGGATATTAGTTGATTTAGATACTTTGCCCAAAACAGATATTCTATTCAAAGGTTCAAGAAATTCATCTGGAATCAACTTACAAGTTATTAACAATCAAACAAGTGAAACAATAATTGCTGAAACAGTTCAGGGGTTCAACTCCTCTGTTAGTCATATCTGTATTGAATATTTGACTAATTATCAAAATGGAAATTTCAATGCATCAGTTTGTAATTTCAATTCAATTATCTATGGCAGTTATTTGCCAACAGAGACCTTTTCTGAACCTCTACCAACAATGGACCTTGGTGGAAAGATCTATTTCATCTGCTCAGTACAAATTGTGTTAACTTTAATGATTCTAATTTCAAGAAAGAAAAAACTCTATTCTCAATAAAATGAAAACTAAAAACTAAGTTATCAATGAGAGAGGATAATAAAAGAAACAAGTAGGGAATAAATTTCAATGGAGTAGCACCTAAACTTTTATGTGTTCGAATCCGGCTGGGCCCACCACTTTCTTTTGCTGTATCTATTATAGTAGCTGGATGTTTTGCTTTATTTAGATATTCAATTCAAAATTTTGTGATAATTATAAAATAAAAATTCAACTAGTTTTGACATTATATTTATAAACAAATTCCTTCCATTTAGCAATATAACTAATTGGAGGTAAGTAGAAGATGACATGGTTTGGATATTTTGAACACAACTCTAGAAAAAACAACAATCAACTTTTATTTACATCCAGAAGATCAAACTGATCAAGTTTTTTCTTAAGGTTAATATTTGTTCTTTGTTCTATTTCTGCTTTAACACATTCTGATATTATTACAGACTATGCTATTTTCATTACCTCTTCAAGGAGTGTGATATTATGGCCAAAACAATAACTTACACCACAAAGAATTATGCTGAAATCGAATTAGCAGAACTAGCCAAATTATCAGTAGATATTTGGAATGCTAAGGGGAACCAATACACAGTAGAAGGTTTTACTAATTGGTTGAAAAATCTTGAATATACCATTGAACCTCAAATTATTCAAGCAAGACGTGATACACAACTAGTGGGATGGGTAATGCTATTTGCGCATTCGAAAACAGAATTAGAGCTTAATCCCTTTGCATTAGGTGGTCTCCCTATTATAGAGACTAATGAAGATAAGGAGATAATTGCTAATCATTTACTGAAAGAAGCAATAGAGTACTTTGATCAGAGTATGTATACACGGATTGAACTGCTTTTTAACAAGGAAGGTTCTGAAGAGGAACGAATATACAAGAGAATATATACCTCGAATAAATTTGAACTAATAGAACAAATTTGTCATATGAGAATAGATCTTACTAACTATCAACACCTGCGAGAAAAAAGAAAAATCGAATTCAAACCAATTTCACAATTTAATGATGATGACTTCTACAATTGCCTTTATAGTACATTCAAGGATACCGAAGATAAATGGATGCTAAGTTTATCTGATGAAGAAATCAAAGATCATTTTGAAAATAGAATACTAAATATATCATTCAAATTGATCGAGGAAAGTTCATTGGGTATAATTGAAGATAACAAAATGATCGCTTTTTCAGTCGTTCGAGAATCACATGGTCCACAAAATGGCAATCTTTGGATATTGGGTGTTCACCCAAGTCATCGTAGACAAGGTATTGCAACTTTTCTCATAGATACAATGTTAAATAAATTAGCAGAAAATGACTATAAAACTGCAAGTCTGAATGTTGATTTGACCAATAATCCTGCTTACAATCTTTACAAAGCAAAAGGATTCAAGGAAGATTGGGTAAAACTTGCGTATGTTTTAAAGAAAGAGGAATAGAGAAATCTATTCACTCTATCTTATATCTGTCAGAAGCTTACCATTGGTTCCAATATTATCAGAACTATTCTCATTAATGATTACAGTAATATGTGAAAATTCTTCGGGATAACCATAAGCTTCTTTCATTGCTTTTGTTAGCAATTCAACCAATTTTCTTTTTTCATCAACACTCTTTATTGGACCTTCAACGGTAATTACTGGCATAGATTTCTCACCTAATTTTCTCTTGATAATTGCTGAGAACTCTATCTAATTTCCTATTTAAATTATTATCGAACTCGCGAGGTACAAAAAATTCAAGTAATAATTTAATTTCAATAAAAAAGAGATATTTTGAGGGAGTAAAACCCTCAATCAATGATATGATTATTTTTGTGGTTTTAGCAAAACGAATGTTATTGTCAATGGGATAATTATCAAAGCAATAAGCATTAACCATAACCAAGCGTTTGAATGTGAACCAGATGGTTTTGCGGAATCGATTTCGAATTGGTATACTTCAGAATCAGCAGTGTTAAAGTATTCATCATATGCTCTCACAAAGATTTCAACTTCATCACCAGTGCTTGCGCTTATTACAAAGCTTGCAGAATAAGTTGTTCCCGACACATAAACCATATCAACGGTATGTTGTTCACCATTAACAGTATAAAATACTTGAACAGATAGTAGAATACTGGTTTCTTCAACGGTTACTGTTATTGTAATATTCTGACCGGAAGCAATTGTTTCTGGTACTGCTGTAATATTGATTACAGGTGCAACCAAATCGATAGGCATTACTTTGATATGGTAATAGCTTCCTCCATTGTTTAAAGTGAGTTCGTTACCACCACTATCATTTACCCAGAAATAGAAGTCAATAATAGTAAATACGTCATAAGTCTCTGTGAAATTATATACAAAATAGAACCAAGTATCGTTTAATCCGCCTGTCGTAGTATTGGTTAAAGCTAATTCTTCAAAATCATCTTCTATATCAATTCTATAGTTCAAATAGCAGATATTAACCACACTATGCTCTGTTACATTTAATTTTACAGTAGCATTTTGATCGTAGGTTACAGTTTTCTCATATTCTACTTCACCTGTTGGTAGGATGTGATCTGGGAATACTGATTCTGCTACAAACGGTTGATAAGTTTCGTTTTTGAATTCATGATATTGTCCAGCAGTATTATTTGCATAGATTTTCCAATCAATCGTTGTTCCCACAGGTTGTGGACTAAGAGTATAGTTAAATTGGCCTTGAGTTTCTACATCTATTGTAAGATTGTTGAATGCAACTTCAACCCAAGTTCCTCCATCAATAGAATATAATAATCCAACATAATCAAGATCAATTTCAGGATCATTTGTATCTGTTATTGTGATGTTAAAATACAAAGTTTCATTTGAATCAATGATTTTTGGAACAGCTTCTTCTAATTGTAATGAAGGTCCTACAACTTTTACTGTTGTGGTATTATCCTCAAGATTCAGTGCTGAGCTATTATCATATGCTGCAACCTTAATCAGAGGTTCTTCTCCAACTTCTCTGTAGTTTTCGTAATCCCAAGTAAATTCAGTTTCTGCGGGATCGGGATTCTCGATTCTATGTCGTTCTTCTCCGTTAACGAAAAATTGGATAAGGCTTAAATTTGATATATCTGTTATATTTGCTTTTATTTCGTAAATACCCCAGACTTCTTCGTACCCTATTGCAGGTGTAACAAAGGTAACCTTGGGAGGTGCGGTATCGATGAAAATGTAGCCACCGCTCCACACAACAATATTGCTTTGTTCTTCGGTATTTGTAATTGCAACAACAGTTACATTATATTTTGCTGAATCTTCACCTGAACCATCAGCTAATGTTGGCGAAAGAATGGAAGTATCAAAAGATGCTTCATCTTGTCTACCGAAAGTTTTGGAAGAATTATAACCATTATATTCATCATCTGCAAGATCAATGAGGATATTTGCTTCAGATTGATTTAGATATAGATAAAGTGTTTGGGTATACAAGTCATAATTGTACCCAGTTAAGGTAATTTCAACTGTGACGTCAATTCGATACGCAAGAGTAGAGGTCACATCAGTAATGCTTACAGTAGGACTTTCAGCTGCAACATCATGCTGTTTTAATGTCATCAGCGAGACAAAGGGGATCACTAAAACTAAAAGTGCATATGTCATAAGTTTCTTTGAGCGAATATTCAATTTCTTTCACCTAGGTTTTTGACTATAGCCTATTCTTCCGAATTTTTGCTTTTGTTGATTAACCGTATTCGGTCAAATCAACCATTATTTTTAAACTTTTCATAGAGTTTAAGATGATAAAGTCCTCATAAGGTTTACCATCAACTAGGAATTAACTTAAATCAAAAAGTAGATTATTTAAAGTTATTTTTGCACTCGGATAATAGTGTATTAACGAATAATCACCCCAAATTTCAAAATAGAGATAGTTGATAAGATTTATTAAAGGATAGTCTGGCAATTCACATAGTTAATGGAGGATTACCCATGGGTAATATTAGATCCGATAAAATCAAAAGAACATCTAAAGAATTAGTAGCTAAATATCACCAGCACTTATCTACAGACTTTGATCATAACAAGTTACTGGTCAACAAGCTTACTGACGTTCAATCAAAACGTATGCGAAATAGAATCGCTGGCTATGTTACAAGAATTATGGTACAAATTAAAGACGGTAAAGTACAAGTCATCGAGAAATTAGCAGTTGGCGGCGGTACCAACTAATCCTTCTCATTTTATTTAATTGGTTTCTTTCTCGAGACTCCAACCTATTTCTAGCTAATTTTAATTTATAAAAAACTAAAAGTTAGATATAAGAAAAAAGTCTAACCTGATATTGTTTTTAAAACTTCATTTTTAACTTTCTGGAAATCTTTTCTTGCTTGAACAATAGATGAACCATAGCCCATAATCAAAAAGTAAGAATGAGAGTTATTACCAACAGATAATGGAGGAGCGAGAACACCATCGATTCCTGTTACTCGTTCAAATCGTGATTTTTTACTGACAGATGATGGAATAGAAACCTTAGAGAAGGTTACACAACCTTTCAATGAAATTTCAGGAACTTCTTTATCATGTTCTATTAAATCTATCAAAATTTG
>DAOUWQ010000290.1 GCA_030667035.1 Candidatus Heimdallarchaeota archaeon
ATTACAATAATGGTTTGAAAATAATTGATATATCTAATTCGATTGCCCCAATATTGGTAGGAAATTGTAGTCTCTCGAAATGCCATAACCTGGACGTTGCTGATGATTACGCTTTCGTAAGTTGCTGGGAAAATGGAATTCAAATAGTAAACATATCTGATCCAACCAATCCTTTTGTAGTGAGTAACTTTACTTCAGATGGCCTCTACGGGCATGTTCAAGTAGAAGGTAACATTGCTTTTGCTTCTGGTATAGATGTTGTATTGGAAATATTGAACGTTTCAGATCCAATAAGGCCAACCTTAATTGGTGACTATCTTTTAGAGAACGGAACTACAAATGTTTTTCATGTAGTTGATGACATTGCTTATCTTTCAACATATGATGATTCTGGCACAACTGGACTTGAATTAGTCAATGTAGCTACTCCAACAAATCCACGGAAAATTAGTAATTATAACAGTGGTGAAGATACTTATGGTGTTTTTGTTGATGGTACTATCTGTTATCTCGGTAATTGGGATAACGGACTTGAAATTGTTAATGTAATAGATAGAGATAGTGTCAAGTCTCTTAGCCATTTCTATGATGGTGGAAATGCTGACACTTTGGTTGCGAGTGAAAATCTTGTTTATTTAGCAGACTTTTATGGTGGTTTTGAGATAATAGATGTAGATGATCTTACTAATCCTGTTAAAATAGCTTCTTTTGATGGAACAATCACTGGTGTTGATATTCAAGACGAGTTCATCTATCTTGTTGATAGAAACACCGGCTTGAAAATTATAAAACTAACAATAACCCAAAATACCAGTTTTCTATCAATAATCCCAATTTTCTTAGCAATTATTTTTATCAGCATTAACAAAAGATTCCATAGTAAGTTAAAGCTGATAAGAACTAGAAAATATGAAAAGCAGAATTAATCATCAGATTTCTATTCATATCTTCTTAATCATTTTTTGTGTATCTAGTTACCATCATTCCATAATAGGATGGAGTTGTTCTTGTAATAACTTCAGGTGTAAATCCTTTTCCATTTATCATTCCTTGGAGTAAAACAAAACCAATATATCCACAACAGAGTGCTTTATCTAATTTTGGAACAGCTTTTCTAATTAGATATTTTTCATCCAATGTTCCTGCCCATTTTTCCATTAATTTATCAAATGGTTCTGCTTCTTCAGAGAAGCCATATGGACCATTTTCTTGATGTGTATGTCCCAAATCTGCACTAATAATCACTACGATCCGTTTTTCTAAAGACTCAAAGAATAACCGTAAATCGTTTCCCAATGTGAGTGTTTCAGGGATAAGTTCTTTAGTTTCATCAAGCCGTCTTAACGGTTGAGACATTAGAATATATTTTGGTTTTGTCGATAATTTTCTCAAAAACCAGAGTGGAACTGCTTCACCCCATCTAAATGGAGCATCTATTCCTGGAGTAAAAGTAGCAATGCCATGAACTGCTGTTTCTTTATCCAATAGATAATCTAACAAATCATTGCTTATCTTTTGATCGAATTCTACTTGTACCTTAAATTTTTTGTACTTATTATCCCATTCTGCGCTTCCACTCCCACCTTTATTCAAATAAATTCCAAAATCATTTGAGAGTGCGATACTATGTGGTGTTGTTATGAAAATTAAATCGGGCTTTAAGTCTTCGATAGTTTTAGCCATTTCGTTCATAGCATGATGTAACTTAATTGCTTCTTTTGGTAGATTATCCACTGCGGGGTCCAGAACCAAAGCACCATGAGGTAGAATGTATGCGCCTACTACAACCATATTTTTTCCCTTCAAATAACTATTTTAGTTTTAATATTACTTCAAGCCTTCTCGTTTTTAGTCTTTTGCTTTAGCATATTAAGATTACAACAAATAAATTTTGATTATAATGTTCCTATGAACTGACTATAGAATCAACAAAGAAATTCTTATTCGAATTTCGGCAGAGAACTACCTGATCTTCTAGCTAACCATGCTTTTGTACCTATTCTATTTCTAATAGATAATTGTCCTACCCGGAAAATTGCTTCCTGCTTGCCTTTGGGATTATTTGGATCGAATTGATTGATAATTGTTTCACATGGAAATTCATTACATGCACCACAATGTTCATTATGCTTCATTTCCGCACAAATAAAGACTACGCATTCCCCCCAAAATGGTTTGCCTTTTTTCTCTAAGCAACCTGGACAAGTTGTCTCCATTTTGCCTTGAAACCAAGGGCACTCATCACAAATCAATCCGCACGGTGCAGCCTGTTTGTATTTTTTGACCATTCCTCCAACCTCTTGGATTAAAAACAGTGTTTCTTTATGTGTAAATACTTTTCTCAAACAAAAATTGAAAAAAAAGTTCAGTTAGTTTATAAAAAGAAAGAAAAAAATCTCTACCAATTACTTTGTAGAGACTTTAATACCGTCAAATTTCATCATAGGTGTTTTTGCATAAGCGTTTGTTAAATGTAGTTCTTTGCCAATTCCTTGTATGTCTTTTAGTAGTTCAAAGACATTTCCTGAAAGTGAAATTCCTGTCACCGGTTTAGTTATTTCTCCTTTCTCTATTAGATACGCTCCTTTTGCAACTCCTGAGAAAATACCATTTTGGTAGCGAACTGTTCCTTGAAAATTGTGTACAATTATTCCTTGCTTTGTATCTTTTATCATTTCATCCTCAGTTATATCGCCAGGTAAAACCCATGGTGAATTGGGAAAAATATTTGCAGGTGGTTGAGTAAAGCTTGGTTGCCCGCCCATTGATCTGAAAGCATTTCCAGTTGATTCAAGTTTTTCTTTATTTGAAGTACGTTGATTATGTAGAAAAGTTTGCAATATACCATCTTTAACTATGTCAATCTCCTTTGTTGGGTTGCCTTCTGCGTCAAAAGAACCAATACCCGATCCTGCTGAAAGATCATGCGGTTTATCTACAACATTAAGAGATTCAATAGAAACAGTATCTCCTAGGCTATCTTTCCAAGAAGATATTCCTCTTTGTCGCCAATCAGCAGAAATCGCAAATGCTATACAAATTAATATTGGACTAAACATTGCATCTGGTCTGAAAATAACTGGACCATCAAATGAGCTGATAGTTGTTTGATTAAGATTATCAATAGCACGTTTTCCTATTTTCTGACCTATGGAAAGAAAGTCAATATCATGCTTTCTGGAGAAAGCGTTATCAAAAGTATAAGAACCTGCTTTATCTTTATCACTAGCAATTCCCATAAACGCTCCTGAGTAATAGGAACTTTTTCCTTGTAGTTCTATTTCGTTTGAATTTACTAATGCATTTCCTTGAACTGTAACAGATGCATTGCTCAAGAGAGTTTTAATTCTTGAATCAATACTGGTAAATCCATTAATAAAATCATTAGCATCCATAGTAATCTTTTCTACAGATAAATCAGCGAGCTCTTGATTGAAAGTGCCTTTGATTTCCTCAATACTCTGTTTTGTTGGTAATCCAATACCGTCGATTTTCGGAGTAGCTTTAGCAATAGCAAATGCTTCATCAACACATTTTTCAATTGCTTTTTGTGTAATGATATTAGTTGATGAGAATCCCTCAGATTCATTGTGAATAACTCGAATCCCGGCACCAAGCTCTTCCTTTGCTCTCTGAGTGCTGATGCTTACATTATTCATCATAACTTGTTTATTTTTAATATATTCAAAGAAAATTTCTAACGCTTCTATGCCTTTCTTTTGACTAGACGCAATAACTTTGTTCCCGATGTCTATTGCATTATCAAACATTTTAATTTC
>DAOUWQ010000462.1 GCA_030667035.1 Candidatus Heimdallarchaeota archaeon
AAAGTACCAGTCTGTGTTGTTGGTAGAATAAATACACCAGAAATCGCAGAAAAAATCTTGCAAGAAGGGCGAGCTGATATGGTAGCTATGGGCAGAGCTCTAATAGTTGATCCGTTTTTCCCAAAGAAAGTGCAAGATGAAAAAAGAGATGAGATGATTATATGCCCAGCATGTAATGCCTGTTTGAATCAGATATTAATTGAAGAATCATTGAAGTGCGCTATAAATCCAAATGTTCTAGGAACTGATGATGATATTGGAAAAACAACTGATTCTAAAAGAGTGTTAATCATTGGCGCAGGACCAGCAGGATTAGAAGCTGCTCGAGTAGCAAAATTGAGAGGGCATGAAGTTTTGCTAATAGATAGTAAGGATAAAATTGGTGGTAATTTATTATTAGCAAAAGTTTCACCTATGAAATCCGAAATAAATACCGTACTAAATTATTTTGAAACAATTGTTGAGAAGTTAGCTATTCCGCTCAAATTAAACACTTCTTTTAATGAAAAGTTAGTTGAGGATTTTAAACCCAATATAGCGATTTTAGCTACGGGATCTAAGAAACAAATCCCAACAATAGATGGACTGATTGAAGATCAAATCTCTACGTTTGAAGAAGTATTAAATGGAAACATACCTGAAGGAGATACTATCCTAGTTCTAAGTGGTGGAATGATTGGTATTGAGGTTGCCGATTATCTTGCGAGCAAAGGGAAATCAGTAATTATAATAGAAGAAAGTTCAGTTCTAGGTGCAGATCTATATTCTCTTGTTGGTTCAGAAATAGTTCAACAAACATTTGATAATAAACGCATTAAGGTGTACGTTGGAACATCAATTAAAGAGATCCAAAATAATGAAGCAGTTTTGGTGGAAAATAATGAAGAAAAAATAGTACCATTTGATGATATAGTTATCGCCACTGAGCCAAAACCGTTCTGTGATATAGAAGAGAATTTGAAGAAACTAGTTCCGAAAGTTTTCAAGATTGGTGACTGTAAAAGGAAAAGAGTAAGAAAAATGCTAGATGCTATTCACGAAGGATATGAGATTGGTTTAACTTTAGAAACAGCCGAACCACCAAAAACAATCACTGATATTTCATCTGAAGAAGGATTACGTGGAATTGTCATTAACAAAGTAACTTCAGGAACTTTTGATATTGAAGACATTCCTGAATATCTTGAAGTGTTAGTGGAAATTTGCAATGAAAATAAGAAAATTCAGAGTAAATCGAAGAAATCGAAACTGAATTTCCAATTTAAGGTCGTCCCTGGTCCCGGATTCTGGATAAACATTGATAATGGTAAATTTTCTACTGGAGAAGGAATACTAGAAACAAATGATGTCTTAATTGAAATGGATAAATCGGTTGCTGCCGGAATATTCACTGGAGAAGTTAATGCTGCTTCGGCTTACATGTCAAAGCAAATTAAATTCATAGGTCCAATGAGACATGGCATGAAGTTTCAAGCTTGGACAAATACGGTCAAAAAAGAACTTGGTCTTGAGTAACCAAAAAACATTTACTAGTGTTTAACTAGCAGAATATAATTGGATTTGGTAAGAAATGCAAGAGAAAAAAATCGATTTATCCAGTATGGTAAATGATCCCTTTCAAGGCAAGGGAGGATTTATGCCTGCTAAAATTAAGGAAAAAGTTACTGTTCGAATAGGCTTAAATGAAAATCTCGCTTTTCCTGAAGAAGTTATTAAAGGATTAATGAAACACGTTGCAGAAAAAATTGATCCTAGGATATACCCAGAAGATTATTGTGAATCTTTGTGCAATCTAATAGCAGATAAACATAACCTAAATCCTAACCAAGTTGTGATTGGAAATGGTGGAGATAAGATAATTGACTTAATGGTGCGGTTAACAATTGTTGCAGGACAAAATGCAGTTATTATCAATCCTACGTATCCAATGTATGAACATGCGGTAAAAGTACAAGGCGGAGGTATGACTGAACTTCTTTTAACATCTGCACCAGAATTTGATCTTGATACGAATTACATTTTATCTAATATCACTCCAAAAAAGGACCGATTACTATTTCTCTGTTCACCAAACAATCCTACTGGAAATCAATTTGAAGAGGGAAAACTTCGAAAACTTATTTCTGAATTTCCAGGAATAGTTGCATTAGACGAAACATATACTGATTTTGGTCAGTATTCTCTCGTTAATGCATTGGATGAGTATCCAAATCTAATTATTATGAAAAGCATGTCGAAATTTTATGGAATGGCAGGTATGAGAATTGGTTATGCTCTTGGAGATGAATTTTTAATTTCAAGGATAAAGGAACTTCTTCCGGCATTTAATGTAAATGTTGCGTCTCTAGAATTAGCTAAGGCTGTCATTCAAGAAAACAAAGTCTTAACAGATTTAACTAATGGGATAATTGCTGAGCGAGAAAGAATATTCCTCGAATTACAACAAATAGCTGAAATAACTCCTTACAAATCGTTTACTAATTTCATTTTGTTTAAGGTAAAAGATTACGATGCTGATGAAATTCAGAAAAAATTACTTAAAGATAAAGAAGTACTAGTTAGAAATAT